>JBFMDV010000007.1 GCA_040753875.1 Candidatus Zixiibacteriota bacterium
CAGCCCGGAGGCGCTCAACAGAACGATCCGGGCTCGTCGGGCCAGGGCGTGCGCGGTGTTGCGACGCCGCACCCATTGGCCCAGCCGTTCGCGCTCGGGTGGAGACAATCTCAACGGCATCAATCGCGGTCCTCTACGCATGGTATCCTCCAGTATATGGTTTACCAAAGATACGCAGAAGACAAATAATATGATAGATATTAAAGACTCAATACACTAGATGCAGTGCAATACAAAATCAAATTAGCGGGCAGAACAACCGCCAGCAAGTAGTATTTGCAGTTCGTTACGAAGAAAATGGCTTATATTGGCAATGTTCAGCGTTCCAGATATGAATAGTACTCGAGTACGGACTGGTAGTCCGAGCGGCCCACACCATAGCGACGAAACGCTGCCAGGTGTTCCCCGGCGGTTTGGAGGTCACCCATTTGGATTGCCACGATCATTCTTATCAGGTGGCCGCCGGGTGAAAGAGTTTCGCCGGCAAACAGAGTGTCGGCAACAGCAGAGGCTGAATCAAGTCGACCCATTCTGAAGAAGGTGAGACCCAGTCCCTCCAACACAAAGGTGAGACTGGGATCATTCTCGTGGGCGGACCGAAACGTATGCAACGCCTTTTCATATGAACCGGCATTAAGGTACATCTGCCCCAACTCGTTGCCGATTATGGCACTGTGGGGTCGCAACTCCATCGTCTTCAAAAAGTACTTTTCGGATTCTAATGGTCTCCCCAGCTTGCCGAGGCAATTGGCGTACAATTGAAGAAAGTCCGGATTATATGGATATTCCTGGACGAGCGAATCGACGATCGGGTACGCTGTCATGTAGTTACGACGATTGACATACGAATATGCCCGCATCATCCGGCCATACTCGGGAAATACTGCCTTCATCTCCGTCGAAACTTCCGCTGACCTGACTTTGTCCCCTCTATCGGCATAGTAGTTGACCAGGACTGCCCAGCCGCTTCGATCCTTAGCACCATAGTATCGAAGCAAAGTCTGATAACGCACCTCCGATGCTCGTATGTCTATATTCGCCCACAAGTAGCCCGTAGTGACCGCCGTAACGGTAACCGCGTACGCGACCAGTAAACGCCCTCCTACCGGCTTAACCGCACCTCCCATTCTGTATATCAGGTAGAGCATAAAGGGAAATAGTGTGAATGACATCAGGTCCCAATCCCTTTCCATGCCCAACACAGGGTTAATGACCAGCACAAAGAGGAATGAACCAGCAAAACACCAAAGCAAAAATGACCTAACAGGTCCAGACCCGACCCTCGCATCCTGGCCCGTCCCAACTAGCCAGATCGCAAGTAATCCAGGCAGCAGAACCAGCGAGAGATTTACAATGTCGAGCAAGTGCTTTGGACTAAACGCCGCGTACTCCGGTGCTGGCGGGCGGCCGATAAACGGGGGCAGGAAAATGACCTCGAATTGGATCTTCGTCAGATACAGCCAGATTAAAATGACGGTGCCTCCAGCCGCGAGCATTGCCACGACCAGCCAATACACCCGGCGCCATTCTAACCTCCGGTCCACAATCGTTAGGTTGTAAATGAGAAGGTAAGCTACTCCAGCAACCAAATATACTGCTTGCAGATGCAGAATGGCCGCGAGACCAGCGGCGAAGAGCGGGGCAAGAATCCACCGACGGTCATTGAAATACTTCAAGACGAGATTGAAGAACGCGGATCCGGCGGCCCAAAGCAGAAAGTAGTACTCGACGTAACCGAAATACAGAAGCATCATGCCTGAAAATAGACAAGTGATAAGACCGAGCAATCGCGCATGGGCGTCCGCGCAGAGCCGACTGACAATGCCAACGCAATTATATATAACCACTGCTCCTGACACGATAGAAAGCACCTGAATGGTTGCCAGAATAGACTGCGGCGAACGCTCTCCAAACATTGCTTGTACCCAGCGCACAAGCCACATCGAACCGGCCTCCGTCCATCTTGCAGCCGGAGCCGAGTCGCGACTGTATATTGACAGAATCGTGTAGCCGTCTCCAAGAAAGTGTGTCTGCATCCGAAAGAGATAGAAGACAGCACACGCAGCCAACGCCAGCCCCAGCTTCGGCACGACGCCATGATCAAAAATGGCTCCCGAAATAGTGTCCGCGAGTCGATCTAAGCGTTTGTTAAGATTACTGGAGAATATTAGTACGATTATTACAGCGAACAGTATCCAATATGCATACCACCACGCGGGTGGCAGAAACTGCAGATGATTGATCCCCCACATGGACTGCAACGGCACATATGAGGCAATCCCAAACAGCGCCATTGTGGCAAACAACGCCACTGCTGCAAGCCATTCTGCTCTGCTCATGGCAGTAGAATAGCTCTGGTTGATTCGGGGAGTCAAGCGGAGAGGTTACGAAGTGCTCGGCTTTGAGGTCGAGATTGCTTCGTTCGTTCCGCCTTCGGCGGAACTCCTCGCAATGACGGGCTTCTGGTCGATAGTGAAATTGTCGCCATCGAGGTGACCGCTGTCGATGCGTCGCCGGTGTTTGCCTTCATCGGCCCGCAAACGGTGGCTGAGGGGGATACGCTGGCGGTCGTTGTCAGCGCGATTGATCCGGACGGTGGTAGTCTCACACTTTCGACGGATAGCCTTCCGATAAACGCCGCTTTTGTCGACAACGGTGACGGGACCGGCAGCCTCAGCTTCAGCCCTGACTTCGGTTAGGAGGGGGTGTACAACGTCACGTTTATTGCCCATGATGGTGTACTGGCCGACAGTGAGATCGTCGCCATCGAAGTGACCGACGTCAACCGCGTGCCGGTGCTGGCCTCGATCAGTTCGCAATCGGTGACGGAGGGGGACACGCTGAAGATTGATGTCACTGCGACTGATCCTGATGGCGACAGCCTGACACTCTCGGCTGTGAACCTGCCGACAAACGCCATCTTCAGTGACAACAGTGACGGTACTGGCAGCTTCAGTTTCAGTCCCGACTTTGCGCAGGCGGGAGCATACAACGTTACCTTCATTGTCTCTGACGGAGTTATGGCCGACAGTGAGATCGTCGCCATAGAAGTGACCTCGGTGAATCTGGCGCCAGTGCTGGCCATGATCGATTCGCAAGTACTGTTCGAGGGGGACACGCTGGCGGTCGAGATCAGCGCAACAGATCCTGATGGCGACAGTTTAATACTGTCGGCGGAGAACCTGCCGACGAACGCCAACTTCAGTGATAACCGTGACGGGACCGGGAGGGTGACCTTTGCTCCCGACTTCACGCAGGCGGGAGTGTATGACGTCACTTTCGTTGTTTCTGACGGTGTTCTGGCCGACAGCGAGGTGGTGGCGATCACGGTCGTCAGACACGACCCGCTTACCATTTCGGGCAACGCGGGTGTCGCTGGTACAATCTTTAGTTATATGATTGATACGACAGAGACAACAACTGCCGACGGGAGCGGCTACTATTCGCTCACCGTTCCGTACGGCTGGAGCGGCACGGTAACGCCGAGTATGGATGGATATGTCTTCTCTCCAGCCAGCCGGACCTATGCCAATGCCATATCGAATCAGACCGACCAGGACTTCACGGCATCGATCATTTCGGATGTCAGCCAGGATAATGGTGGCCTCATTCCGGACGAATTCCAGCTCGCTCAAAACTACCCCAACCCATTTAATCCGGAGACGGCGATAGAATATGCTGTCGCATCCCGATCTCCTGTGAGGATTGAGGTTTTCAATGTACTCGGTCAGTGCGTGCGAGTTCTGCTTGACGAAGTGAAAGCAGCGGGCAATTACCAAATGACATGGGACGGTACGGACCAGATCGGCAACCTCGTCTCGACCGGTATGTACCTATATCGGATTCAGGCTGGCGACTTTGTTCAGACGAAGAAGATGCTGCTGCTTAAGTAGTGCGACACGCGCGAGTGCACGGAGAGAGGGCCGGTGGCATTGTCTACCTGCCCCCTGTTATTTCGACAAACTGGCCTCCACCTGTTACTTCAACGCTGGTTGTGATCGCTACATCTCGCCCGAGAAACGCGGTCGAGACTCGCGATGACGGGATCGGGGCTTTTTCAACAGGCCCGCAAGTTGAGAGTTCGTCCCTCCTCTCAGCAGTAACGTAACGTGCAGTGAATTAACATGTTATACAAAATCACCTTTCTGTTGAAACATTTTGTTGTGAACGCCGTTTAAGTACTTGACAGTGTTTATAATGACGATATCTTACGAGAGACGTTCGGATGCACGTAGAGCCAGTTAAGATGGGCACAATCGAAAGGCGGCAGCGGGAGCGAGGACAGATGCACGACGCCATCGTCAGCGCTGCAGTCGAACTCTTTCTCACCGAAGGTTACGAGCAGACATCAATCCGCAAGATCGCCGAGAAGATCGAGTACACTCCAGGTGCCATCTACTCATACTTCAAGGACAAAGACGAGATTCTGTTCGAGATCCACCTCCGCGGATTTGAGAAACTGTTTGAACAGCTCAGGCCTGCCCTGGAAGGTGTCGATCCGCTGGACAGACTTTATCGCATTGGAAAACTGTACATCGACTTCGCTCTGCAGAACCCGCAGTATTACGATCTGATGTTCATCGGCTTGAGCATGGCTCGCTCTATCAAAGAAAAGCAAGAGTGGGAGTCCGGTGAAGGCGCCTACGGGGTTTTAAGGCAGATTGTAGGTGAATGCATAGAGAAAAAACTGTTACCGGCAGGTGATGTTGATGCCGCAGCGTACACATTCTGGTCGATGGTGCACGGGATGGTGTCGCTAGTATTACGGGGGAGATGCATGGCCCCCCCGGCTGAGCGGCCCAACCTTGTGTACGGTTCATATGAATATTTGTGGAAGGTGATGTCAAACCAGAGGAAGCCCGATGGCAGGTAACGAACTAATCATAAAACCCGCATCAGCCGGAAGGAAGTCGGTCGCGGCAGAGGCGCAAGCAAACAGACAGATATTTTTTTGACCACGTATTAAACAGTGTTTAAGGACTATGCAACGTTCAAGAACTTCATGTCAGAATGCTCCTCGACTCCGGGTAATGCTCGCCAAGGCTGTTGCCTTGCTTGTAATCGCAACAGCCTCCGCCTCTGCATCTCCCTACATGGATGAGTACGTTCGACTTGGGCTGCAACAGAACTCCGAGATCCAGCAACAGCGGCTTCAGTATGCCGAAAGCAGGTCTGCGGTGACTGAAGCCCGCGCGAATCTGCTGCCATCATTGTCGCTTGAATCGCGATACAGCGACTTCCATGGGAATATGTTGAATGTCGGCGATCTGATCAATCCGGCCTATGCAGCGCTCAATCAGTTGACGGGAACGAGCAGATTCCCGACCAGCCTCGATCTGACAATTCCTCAGAAGCAACAGACCACCCTGCGACTAACCCAGCCGTTATTTGAGCCACGGGCCTTGTACAACTTCAGGATACGCCGGTACCTCCGGGATCTTGAGAGCGCCAGGCTGAAGACGTCCGAACGGTCTTTGGTACGGGACATCAAAACCGCCTATCTCGGCTATGCCAAATCAGTGCGGGTCGTTGAGCTGTATGATCAAACGATCAGTGTACTCGAAGAGAACGTACGCGTCAGTCAAAAGCTGGTCGACAATCAAAAGGCTACTCTCGATGTACTGTATCGCGCCAAGGCCGAGCTCAACGATCTCAAACAAAAGCGGTCCGAAGCGGAACTTCAGCGGTCCGATGCCGCCCGGTATTTCAATTTCCTTCTCAAGCGTTCCTTGGATGCGCCGATCCTGCTGGACGTTGATTCGGCAATAGGAGCTATAGAGGTTCCCGGTGTCGATTCCGCACTCGCGCGCGGGTTGGCTCACCGGGATGAGTTACATCAACTCACATACGGCCTTCGCGCGGCATCGAACTCGATCAAACTGAACAACGCGGCGTTCTATCCAACGTTATCTGTTGCCCTCGATTATGGATACCAGGGGAACGACTATCGGTTCGACCGGGACGACGACCTGACCACCGTTTCCCTGGTCGCGACATGGAATCTCTTCAACGGCGGGCGGGACGCGGCGCGCCGACAGCAGGCCGTGCTGGAGTCCGAACGACTTCGCCTTCAGCAGGATGAAGTCAGGCGACAGATCGAAATGCAGATCCGGCAGACCTATGACGCCGTACTGGTGGCTCGGCAGTCGGTAAGCACCGCTGCCGACCGTTTGACTAGCGCGCAGCGATCGTTTGAACTTGTGTCCCGTCGCTTCGCTGAAGGTATGGCTCCGCAAGTCGAATTTCTGGATGCCCGGGCCAATCTTACCTCCGCCGGTATCAACCAAATACTCACCACCTATGACTTTGCCGTTCGGTACGCGCAACTCGAACAGGCGGCAGCGCTGGTCGACTTGCAGACCATAACGGCAGACCAGGACAAATAAGGAGACAACATAGCATGCGCACAGCCGTTCTATTCACAGCTCTGGTCCTCGCAGCGCCCGCCGCTTTGCTGGTTGGTTGCAGTACCACCAAGAGTGCGGCGTCGGGACCAAACCAGCCCGACATCAAACCGGTCCCGGTACGGATCGCCGCGGTCGAGCATACCCGGGCCGATCTTCCCGTCCGCGCAGTGGGGAAGGTGGCAGCGAAGGAAGAACTGCGCTTATCATTCAAGATCGGCGGCATCATCGAGCACATGTTGGTCGACGAAGGTGAATCCGTCGAAAAGGGAGAATTACTGGCCGGCTTGAGCTTGACTGAGATTGATGCCCAGTTAACTCAGGCGCAAAACGGGTTTGACAAGGCGGACCGCGACCTGAAACGGGTAAAAAACCTGTTTGCCGATACCGTCGCCACGCTTGAACAGCTCCAGAACGCGACTACAGCATGGGAAGTGGCCAGGGCGACTCTTGATGCAGCCTTATTCAATCGCGAACACGCTCAGATATTCGCCCCCGCTGCGGGATGCATCCTCAGGCGGTTGGCCGATAACCACGAGCAGGTAACGGCCGGTTCCCCGGTGATCGTACTGTCGGGGTACGAAAAGGGGTGGGTCATGCGAAGCGGCCTGGCCGACGTCGATTTCCTTCGGATCAAGCTGGGGGACTCGGCCAGAATCGAGTTCGATGCCTTACCCGGTACAATGGTCGGCGGCACTGTCTCCGAAATCGGAGCCGCTGCCAACCCGATCAACGGCACCTATGAGATCGAAATCAAAGTCGGACCAACTGCCGCTCGGCTGGTATCAGGTTTAGTCGGAAAGATCAGTATCACGCCGACAACTGACCAGCTCGCGGCAATGATCCCCATCGAAGCCCTGGTCGAGGCAAATGAATTGAATGGCTATGTCTATGTCCCTTCCGCTGACGGGAGATCGGCTCGACGTGCGGCAGTGACGGTCGCGTATCTGAAGGGCGGCCTGGCCGTCGTTCACGACCCGTCCAGCGCACTCCAGATGGTGATAACGGCCGGGGCGAGCCGGTTGAGCGACGGTGCGGCCGTGGTCGAAGTGAAGTGATGAGCGTAATCGGCACCATGACCAATCCCGGAGACCCCCAATGAAACTGGCTGAATTCTCGGTTCGGAATCCACAGTTTACGATCGTCCTTTTCGTACTGCTCGTCGGTTTAGGGGTGACATCGTTTATGGCGATCCCGCGCTCGGAGGACCCGATCTTTCCGATCCCACAATTTGCCGTGGTGGCGGTTCTCCCGGGCGGGGGTCCCCACGATGTCGAACAGTTGATAGTCGATCCTCTGGAAAAGAGCATCAAAGAGCTGGAGGATATCAAGCAGATCAAGTCCACTGCCGAAGATCAGCTTGCGATCATCAACGTCGAGTTCAACGCCAATTCCAATGCCGAACGGAAGCATGATGCCGTACTGCGCCAGGTCAATGCCGTCCGCTCGGAACTTCCGGCCGAATTGCTGAGTCTCGAGGTGATCAAGTTCAGCCCCTCCAATGTCAGTATTGTTCAGGCCGCGCTGGTATCGGACTCGGTCGATTATAAGACGCTGGAGATTCACGCCAGGAAATTGAAAGACCGCATCGACGCCATCGCAGGCGTCAAGGACTCCAAGACGTTGGCCTATCCGGAGACGCAGGTCAGGGTATCGTTGGACCTTGAGCGCATTGCGGCGTTGCATGTACCGCTTGGTCAGATCATCGCTGCCGTTCGGAGCGACAACGCCAACATCCCGGGCGGTTCGGTGGATGCCGGTAGACGTCGATTTAATCTGGAATCATCGGGCAAGTATGAGTCGCTCGACCAGATCGGATCGACAGTGATCAGTACTGCCGGCGTCTCCGTTATCCGGGTCCGCGATATCGCCGAGATCGCGTGGGGTCAGGAAAGCGAGACCTATACGGCGCGCTTGAACGGCCATCGGGCGGTGTTCGTGACGGCCACGCTGCAGGCCGGACACAACATTTTCGATGTGCGGGACAAGATATATGCGGAATTCACCGACTTTGCGAGAACGCTTCCGGCCGGTATCTCGTTCGACCCCGGTTTCGATCAGTCTCGTAATGTCGCTCGTCGGCTGGACCATTTGCGGACGGACTTTGTTATTGCGATCCTGCTGGTACTGGTCACGCTCTTGCCGCTTGGCCCCAGGGCATCGTTGATCGTGATGATCTCCATTCCCCTCTCCATGGCGATCGGCACTGCGCTTCTCTATTTCACGGGCTTCAGCTTAAATCAACTCAGCATTGTGGGGTTTGTCATCGCGCTCGGATTGCTTGTCGATGACTCAATCGTTGTCGTCGAGAATATCTCGCGCTTCATTCGCGAAGGGCATAGCCGCCGTGATGCCGCGATCCTGGCGCCCCGGCAGATCGGCGTCGCCGTGATCGGCTGCACGGCAACCCTGATGTTCGCGTTTCTCCCTTTGCTGTTTCTTCCCGGAACACCCGGTAATTATATCCGAAGCCTTCCAGCTTCCGTCCTATGCACGATCGGCGCGTCGCTCGTGGTATCTCTGACTATCATTCCGTTCCTGGCCAGTTTCATCCTTAAGAGGGAGGAGCATCGCGAGGGGAACCTGGTGCTGCGCGGGCTCAACTGGATTCTGGAACGCTCGTATCGCCGCCTGTTACACTGGTCCATCGGCCATCCTCGGTCCACTGTTGCGGCAGCCGCCGTGTTCTTTGTGGCCAGTCTGGGCCTGATACCGGTGATCGGCTTCAGCCTTTTCCCCAAAGCAGGTATTCCTCAATTTCTCATTACGATAGAGGCCCCCGAGGGGAGTTCGGTCTCCGTCGTTGACGATGCCGCACGGTATGTCGAGCACGAACTCATCGGTGCACCAGGGATCAAGGATGTCTTCAGCAACATTGGCAAGGGGAACCCTTCGGTATATTACAACCGCTTCAGTCTGGGAGAGAAGTCGAATATCGGCGAACTGCTCGTGTTGATCGACGAGTATGACACGGACAAAACGCCGAAGTTTCTTGACAGCCTCCGCCAGGTTTATGGCAGCTATCCCGATGCCAAGATCGAAGTCAAGGAATTCGAAAATGGCCCGGCCATCGAGGCGCCCATCGCCATGCGCCTCGTGGGTGATGACCTGGACACGCTTCGGCTGCTGGCCGCCCAGGTCGAGGACGTTATGGCCGGAACACCCGGCACAATGTCGGTGAACAACCCCGTTCGCTCTCCACGGACCGATCTTCGACTAACCATTGACAGAGACAAAGCAGGGCTTCTTGGTTTGCCGTTGGTCGACATACAACGAGCCGTCCGTCTCGGCGTCGCCGGTCTCTCGGTTGGTCAGTTTCGAGAAGAGAACGGCGATGAATATGATATCGTGCTTGGATTGCCGCGTGGGAAACGGCAGACTGTCGAGGCACTGGACAAAATGTATATCGGCTCGACAGTAACCGGCTATGTTCCCCTTCGCCAGGTCGCCACCCAGGAATTTCAGACCTCGCCGACCGAGATCGATCATTTCAAGCAGCGGCGGGCGGTGACAGTGACTTCCGACATAAAGACCGGCTTCAACACCGACCGCGTCACCAAACAGATCCTGACCAACCTCCGCGGACTCGATCTACCAACCGGATACAACCTGATCCCCGCCGGAGAAATCGAAAGTCGCCAGGAGAGCTTTGGGGGATTCAGCTCCGCCATCCTGATTGCTGCCTTTGGGATGCTGGTTGTGCTCATCCTCGAGTTTCGGACGTTCAGAGGCACGCTCATTGTGGCATCAGTAATTCCCCTCGGCGTCATTGGCGGACTTGTGGCGTTGCTCATCGGCGGTCAGACCCTGTCGTTTGTCTCCATGATCGGGTTCATCGCTCTAATGGGTATCGAGGTAAAAAACTCGATCCTGTTGGTCGATTTTACCGACCAATTGCGGCTTCAAGGGCTGAGCGTGGACGATGCTATACAGAAGGCGGGCGAGATCCGCTTCGTTCCGATCCTGCTGACTACCCTCACGGCGATCGGCGGTCTGCTGCCGTTGGTCGTGGAGGGCGCTCCACTGTATGCCCCTCTGGCAATGGTGGTGATCGGCGGGCTGATCAGTTCGACACTTCTCGCCAGATTGGTCACCCCGGTCATGTACAAGTTGCTTGCACCTGCCTTGTAATGCCGGCTGTCGGTCTCGTCAGTAGCCGGGCCGACGCAGCGCGGCTCCTCTGACCAAACAGAGTTAATTTTTGTCACAACGCCGAAACAGGGTGCTCGCCGTCACGTATCCTATAGGTGAATCATAGACTATCACAATCCACACCTCAGAGGAGTCGCAAATGACTGAACCGTCCCATCCGAACAAGAATGCCATCAATTGGTTTGAGATCCCGGCTTCCGATTTCGACCGGGCCGTCAAGTTCTATAACACGATCATGAATATCAACATGCAGGTCTTTCCGATGGGGCCCGCCCAAATGGCGTTCTTCCCGATGGAAAGCGGGTCAGTGGGTGGGGCAGTTGTCAAGCAGCCGGGGCATGAGCCTGGTCCGCACGGCCCTCTTGTCTATCTGAATGTGACCGGCCAGTTTGACCAGGTGCTTGGTCGAGTGGAAAACGCGGGCGGAAAGGTCGTCTCGCCGAAACGGCTGGTAACCGAAGAGATCGGCTATGTAGCCTCGTTTATCGATACCGAGGGGAACCAGGTCGCCATTCACGCGCCGAAATAACGCTTGTCACAACAAATCACGGCGACCTTCCCTTGTCGCCGGGATTTCATGTTCAATGTATCCGTCCCTTGCTAAGACAAGCGGAAGAATCAGAACCGTTTCGTGTAAACATGGCAGTACGGCTGCTTGCCGGTCTGATCATAATAATCCTGGTGGTACTTCTCTGCTTCCCAGAACTTGTCCGCTTTTGCCAACCGTGTCGCCACCTTGAAGCCCTTGGCCTTCAGAATACCTATCAGTTTCTCGGAAATCTGCTTCTGGTTGTCGTCGACATAGAATATCTCCGAGCGGTATTGATCGCCGATATCCGGTCCCTGACGGTTTACTTGCGTCGGGTCATGTATTTCAAAAAACAGTTTAGCCAGTGTCTCGAAGTTGGTCTTGGTCGGATCAAACACAACTTCGACCGCCTCGGCATGTCCGGTGGTGTCGCTGCACACATCCTGGTAGGTTGGTTGTTCGGTGCGGCCCCCCATATATCCGACCCGTGTGGATAGAACACCCTCAGTCTGCTTCAAGAGATGCTCCGTACCCCAGAAACAACCCCCGGCGAAATAGGCGGTCTCAGTCGTCGCGGTCTGAGCAGCCGGCACGAAATTCAGCGAAATCGAATTGACGCAGTGCCGAACATTCTTCGCGGTGAACCTTTCCCCTTCAAAGACATGCCCCAGATGCCCGCCGCATTTCGTACAGGTGATTTCCGTCCGCTCGCCATCGGCATCCATTGTTCGCTTAACGGCGCCGGGAATCTCATCATCGAAACTCGGCCAGCCGCAGCCGGAGTCGAACTTGTCCGATGAGCGATAGAGCGGTGTGCCGCACTGTTTGCATGTGTAAGTGCCGGTCTCGGAATTCTTGTAGTACTTGCCGGTAAACGGCGCTTCGGTTCCCTTATGGACAATGACCCGCTCTTCTTCGGGGGTCAGTTTTGCTTTTGTGGTCGTCTTCTCCATTTTGATCTCCTGAGACATCATGGTCAGGGGCGCCAGGGTAATTGCCAGAATGGCTATCAGCGCACATCCGAGCAGTAGTTGTTTCTTTGCAACTCGGTTCCCTATCACGGGTTAGCTACCTCCGGGTAATTGGTGTCCAAGGTGTCGAGCTATCGCCGCTGCTTGTGTACCTATAAGACAAGCAGCGCCTGCGATTGGTTCCGAGAGACTATTGTCGATGTTTTAGAGTTGCCCGTATGCGTGGCACAAATATGTTATCACCGGAGCATCAATTGCCATCACAGAAAGGATTCCGTATGAAAAGGGCAACGGCTTTAATAATTCTGTGCGGTCTCGGATTGTTAACCGGTTGCATACCGTTTGCAGTCTCCCCCTGGTATCAAGAGAAGGACCTGGTGTTCGATCCGGCCCTGATTGGCGTGTGGTCGATGGATGACCCGGAGGGAGACGATGAACGCTACCAGTTTGAACAATCAGGTCCCGATGAGTACACACTCACCCATACCGACGACGGTCGCAAATCGCTCTACTCGGCGCATTTGTTCAAGCTGGGGGATCAGTTATGCATGGACGTCTACGCGAAGGACCCACTTGTAGAGTTGGATGGAATGTTCGCGGATCACTCACTGATGTTGCACTCCTTCTATGTCGTCCATGCGATCGCTCCGGTACTGGCGATATCGACTCTCGAATATGATTGGCTCAAGGAATACCTGAAAGACCCGGGGATGCCGGCGCATATCATCGATGACAATCGCATCGTGTTCACGGCGCAGACTTCGGAATTGCAGGCCCTTGTGCTCAAGAATCTTGCCAACGACAGTGCCTTCTGCGAACCGGAAGTTCTTAAGTGGGTCGCGAATGAATGACCACGCCGGTGTACGGCGGCAGCGCTACTTACCGGCCATGTTTTCGCCAGCGATCCAACCGGTTGTCCAAGCGCTCTGGAAATTAAAGCCGCCGGTGATGCCGTCGATGTCCAGTATTTCGCCAGCGAAATAGAGACCGGTACAGAGACGGCTCTGCATCGTTCTGAAATCGATCTCCTTCAGGCTGACACCACCGCAGGTGACGAATTCCTCCTTGAATATACCTTTGCCCACAATGTCGAACTGCGCGGCATTCAGTTCCGTGACTATTGCATTTATGGCGCTTCGGGTCACATGTGTCCAGGTGGTTTCGACGTCAACCCCGGAGACATGCACAATGCGGCGCCAGTATCGTCGAGGAAGAGCGACCGGCGGGTCGACGTGCACCTGCTTCTTGCCGTTGTTCTCTCTGTAGACTGACAACTTCTGCAGGAGCTGTTCGCGGCTCTGTTCGGGGAAGAAGTTCACGGTTAACCTGGCGTGATAAGTATCGCGATTCAACGTCTTGGCTCCCCATGCCGAGAGCTTGAGCACAGCCGGACCGCTCAGCCCCCAATGCGTGATAAGTATCGGGCCGGGGTGACGAAGCTTCTTCCCGATGCTATCAATTATGGTCAGACTCACATTTTCAAAACTGACCCCGGCCAGTCCATCCAGGCGCGGGTCGGAAATCTTGAACGTGAATAGCGATGGCACACAGGGAATGATCGTATGTCCGAGCGACTGGGCAAACCGGTATCCCTGAGGGCTGCTGCCGGTGGCGATAAGGACTCGGTCACACGACTGATAGGAGTTATCGTGAAGCGTTAATTCAAACCGCGGCTCGCCGTTCTGCATACTCGATTCAACGTTCTTGATGCGTGCGCCGAGTCTGAGTTGCACGCCGCAGGTTTCAGCGACATTCAATAGACAATCGACAATAGTCGATGATTGGTCGGTGATCGGGAACATACGGCCGTCCGGTTCGGTTTTCAGCCGGACTCCATGCTGCTCAAACCAGTCAACCGTGTCTCGCGGCTGGAATCGTTTGAACGGCGCCAGCAGTTCCCTGCTTCCACGCGGGTAGTTCTTGATCAGTTCGACCGGGTCGAAGCACTGGTGCGTGACATTACATCGCCCACCCCCCGAGATGCGCACCTTGTCGAGCGGCTGATGGGTAGCTTCGAACAGGATAATCTCTGCCGACCGGTTGCATGTAGCCGCTGCGATTGCGCCGAAAAACCCCGCCGCCCCGCCGCCGACTATGGCAATGCGCATGAGTTCATTCCTTCGGGCACTCGTCCGGTGTCAACTTTGAAGGCATTCCGCTCAGCCCCAACGCCGCCACAATAAACAACCCGCCAATGGCCCCCCTCATCGAGAACAGCTCCCCGCCGATTGTCCACGCCGTCACCGCCGCGAACACCGGTTCCAAAGCAAATATCAACGACACTTTCAAGGGCGAGGTGAACCGCTGCGCCAGCATCTGAATCACAAAAGCCGAAAGAGTTGGAAACAGCGCCAGGAACAGTACCCACAGCGCGGTGCTTGTACTTCCGACTGCAAGCGGTCTGCCTGCCACCAGCGACACAATCAGACTTATCAGTCCCACCAGCAGGAACTGCTGGCAGCTTATCACGTACGGGTCGAATCCGGACTTCATGTACTTGTCGGAATACAACAGGTGAAGCGCGTACGCCATCGCGGCGACAAGCGTCAGAATGTCTCCAAGATTCACCCGCGTCAGCCCGCCTGTCAGAATCCACAGGCCAATTAACGCCACAGCCGACGCGATCCACTCCCACAGAGTTGGTTTTCGATGGAATATCGTCCGCAGGAATATCGGTACAAAGGCAACGAACAGCCCCGTAATGAATCCGGAATTGGAGACAGTCGTGTATTTGAGCCCAGCAGTCTGGGGAACGTAGAGAAGCACCAGGATAATCGCCAAAAACAAGCCGGTGCTCATGCCGGCGAGGAGCTCCCGCTTTGAAGCCAGCACGTACACCAGAAGAACCAGTCCGGCAATGAGAAAGCGATACGCCACCATCGTAACGGCATCGATATCCGCCAGAGCCATCTTGACGATAAGAAATGTCACACCCCAGATAGCCGAGGCGTACAAAAGCCCCAAGTCGGCCAGGAGAATTGTTCGTTTGCTGGGCATGGGATGGCCTGGCATGCCGTAGTAAGCGGAGAAGTCGCCGGACTGTCAAAGGATTCCTGACCGTCGCGCCGGGCCGGGGCTTTTTCGCTGTTGAACGGCTGTCGCATAGTGTACTTTGCTGCTCTATGAATCTCGTCATTCTGACAAACCAGGACCGCGTCGGCAAGGACCGGTACGTGCTGACAGACCATCGAGCAACACACATCCGCGAGGTCCTCAAAGGACACGCGGGAGCGACTGTTGAGGTAGGGTTGGTTGATGGTCCGGTTGGCACGGCCGCCATCGAATTGACTGATGACCGCCAGGTCGTGCTGTCCTGCAGTGACTGGTGCGAGGCACCCATACCGCGTCTCACGGTTGATCTCGTGTGCGCCATTCCGCGGCCGAAGACACTTCGAAAAGTGCTGATACTCGCTGCTACCATGGGAGTTCGGTGCGTGCATTTCGTACGTGCCAATCGGACTGAGAAAAGCTACTTGCAGTCACCATGGCTCAACCCAGAGCAGCAGTTACCGTTTCTTCTCATAGGACTCAGCCAGGGGAGACAGACGCGCCTGCCCGAGGTGAATGTCTGGCCCCTCTTCCGGCCGTTTGTCGAAGATACTTTCCCGGATCGGGAGAACCGCGAGGGGGTGCTGTCGGTTAAACTCCTGTGCGATCCGGGAAGCGACATTCGCTTGACCGACTTGGATATCAATTGGTGTGGCGTGCGATTTGTCGTGGCGATCGGCCCGGAGGGGGGCTGGGTCCCGTTTGAGACCGGGCTGCTTGAGAAAGCGGGTTTCCAGCGTTTTTCGATAGGTCCGTGGACACTTCGCGTGGAGACCGCCGTTGCGGCGGCGCTGGCGCAGCTCGGACTGGTTAGTGGAAAAGACAAATGAATATTGACTATTACCTCATGTTCGAAGGAGACAACGCATGAGATTAGCATCTCTTGCCATGACGGCACTATTGGGGCTGTCACTAACATCCTGCAAGTCCAAGAATGAGGCGGGCGGAGCCGCGCAGGTTGCCACCGGTGACTGGTCCGTACCGTCCGATGTAAAACTTGAAGGCCAGCCGGTGACTATCGCCGGCGTAACATTTCGGACTCCGTCCGACTGGAACGACCTGGGTCCGTCGGGGATGCGCAAAGCAAACTACACTTACGGCCCAACCGGCGGCGACAAAGACTCTGCCACTATGGCCGTGTTCTATTTCGGTCAGGGCCAGGGAGGCGGCATCAAGGACAATATCGAGCGGTGGATCAACCAGATGTCCCTCCCGGATGGCAGTGACCCGCATGTGGCTACCACGCAATCGGAACGGACTGTCGACGGCATGACTGTCCATTGGGTCGAACTGGCTGGCACCTACAGTGCTTCGATGGGGGGCATGATGTCCGGCGCCTCGGAACAGAAAACCGGCTATCGTATGGCCGCCGTGGTGCTGGAGGCGCCGGAGGGGAATCTGTTCTTCAAACTGACCGGTCCAGATGCCACCGCCAAAGAGATGATCGGCGCATTCAAAGCGATGATCTTAGATATTAAAAAAGCCAACTGATACGCTCAGCCTTGTTTGAGGCGGAATCATTGCTGGTTCCGCCTTTTCTTTGTTTCGTAACCTTTCCGCCTCCAAGACAGTATTATATTATAGGCTCTCTATGTGGTATGTCGTCTTCACGTTCGTCGCACTAATTGTCGCGTTTCTGCTCGTGAGATTGCGCGTTCGGCTGGAATTCTCAGGCGAGCGAAGGGCACTGTTTGTTGGTCTGGGACGAAGCGGCCCGGAAATTGACTTTGCGGCCAAAGTTGGTCGGGTTCGCCTGTTTGGGCTGAACATCGAATCGTTCAGTTTGCGCAAATCCGCGGCGACTTCCGTGCAGCCGATTAGGCTGGGGTCCGCGAAGCCATCGGGTGCCAAGAAGAGAGATTCGCGTCGCCGACTCATGTTCGATTTCGAGTGGCTGGACGTGCTGCCAGCGACGTTGACTGCCGTTTGGCGGTTCCTCGTTGGCATATTCAAGGCGGCCATTATCGAAGAATGCGAGGCGAAGGTGCAGGGCGGCTTTCCGACACCGGACCTTACCGGCCAGGCTTATGGATACTATTGCGCGTTTGTGGGCGCATTCCCGGCTGTGACCGAGCGAGTGACCTACACGCCCGATTGGAGCGGGGCGTCGTTCAACGGCTCGGTTCGACTGTCTGTGGCGCTCCCGGTGTACGCGCTGGTCTACCGAACGATTGTGCTGCTGATTCAACTGCCGGTCCGAAAAATCTATAGAATAACGAGAGGCAAAACTTAAGGAGGATGTAATGGCAAACAACGTGGTGGAAATTCTGAACGCCGTCGTGGGAGAACTGAAGGAGATGGCGAAAAGCGAGACGGTGGTGGGGAAGCCGATAACGGCCGGTGACAAGACGCTGGTGCCGATCATTACGATTACGGTCGGCTTCGGTGCCGGTGGCGGACAGGGGGAGAGCCAGAAGGTCGGTACCGGGTTTGGTGGAGGTGGAGGCGGCGGGATGAAGATTGAACCGTCGGCTTTCATCATTCTCGAAAAGGACAGTGTGTCGCTCCTTCCGGCCAAGCGCGGATCGTGGGAGAATATCATCGAATCGATCCCGGGTGTGATTGAGAAACTCGGCAAGGCGAAAGCGAGTTGGACATCGAAATCGGAGAAGCCGGAGGAGAAGTAGGAGCTTTCACGTTAGGCGGGATTGCTTCGTCCGGTTCGCCTATGGCGATCCCTCCTCGCAATGACGGATCATGCAATCGCACTTCGACTCCGCTCAGTGCGTCACGCTGGTGGCTCAGTGCGTTATTTCGTGGTGCCGTCAGGCGTCCTCGCCTGACGGTCTTCGGTTCCCTCCCATGTGTCGGGCGAGGACGCCCGACACCACAACCTACGCCCATATTCACGAAGCGGCGAAGCGGACGTAATCTCTGCGAAGCAATAAGAGGGACGCAGTCCCCCTCACCAAACCCAGTCGGCGATGAAGATGTTCGTTTCGTGCGGTATCTTGCCGTTACGATTTGAAGCGAACACCAACGTCTTGCCGTCGTGAGTGAACATCGGGAAGCCATCGAAGGTGTCGTTGAACGTGACCTGCTCGATCTCTTTGGTGGCCGTGTCGATCGTGAACAAGTCGAAATTGCGCCCTTTCGGGTCGTTCATGTTCGAGCAGAAAATGATATGCTTGCCGTCGGGATGAAAATACGGTGCAAAGTTGGCCGCACCGTTGCTCGTCAACTGAACCGGTTTGCGGTCTTTGAGATTCATCGTGTAAATCTCGAGTTTCGACGGGCGAATCAAGCCTTCACCCAGCAGGTCGCGATACTCTTTCAGGGCGTCACCGGTCGGGCGTGAGACGCGCCAGCAAATTGTCTGGCCATCCTGTGAGAAAAACCCACCGCCATCGTAACCCGGCATGTCGGTAAGCTGTATGATGTTTTTGCCATCGGGATCCATCATGAACAGTTCGAGGTCGCCGGTGCGGACCGAGGTGAACAGGATCTTGTCGCCTTTGGGCGAGTAGACACATTCGGCATCGTAGCCGGGTGTGTCGGTAAGCCGAACCACGTTCTTGCCGTCGGGATCGGTCTTGAATATGTCATACGCTTTGTACAGCGCCCAGACATAGCCACGCGACAAGTCCGGCTTGGGGGGACAACTGTCATCGACCAGATGAGTCGATGCGTAGATTATCGACTTGTCATCGGGCGCAATGAACGAGCAGGTGGTGCTTCCTTTGCCGGATGATATCATCTGCACGTCGGAGCCGTCGGCATTCATCGTATAGATGGCATCGCAATCGTGGTTGTCGCGAATCGACTGGAAACTCAGTTTGCTGCCGTCGTGCGAGAAGTATGCCTCGGCGTTCTGGCCGCCGAAAGTGATCTGTTTGATGTTCTTCAAGTGTTTCTCACCGGCGACGGCGAGGGGGTTGGATGAATCGGCGGGGGGCTGGGCGATCGCCAACGTGCAGAAAAGAGCCAACATCAAGGCGAGACCAGAAGTCAGTAATCTCACGTTTTCCTCCTTACAGGTATGCCGAACAAACTGGGTCCGAAAATATAGAGCGTTATACCCGCCGTAAAGCGAAAAGCTTCGTCGAGGCCCTCCGCTACGGTAAAGAATTCGGAGTACTTGGGCAGCACATCTTGCGGATGAAGACGCTCGAACATTATGTGGGAAGACTGTTGTAAAAATGTTACGACGGAGACAGGTCAGGTCACATCCTCAGTCTGTTGACGGACGCCGGGACCGGGCCGAACGGAAAAAAACGTCAATCAGAAAAGTCGTCAGAACTGGTAGCGAAGGCCGAGGTTTGGAAGCAAACCAGCATCGTAAATGTAGCCGCTGGGAGAGTCGATCATAGCGTTTGCTCGGTTAGTTATATTTGTGATGGTCGCAAACAGCTCGAGTCGGTTGAAGCGGTACGAGGCATAAAGGTCAACACTGCTGTTCACTGGAAAGCGAAGCGAGTTCTCGGAACTGCGCTTTTCATTGTAGTACCAGGCTTCACGCCAGAAGAACTGGTTCGATTCATAGGGGGGATAAGGATAGCCGGTGTGGTACTGCCAGCGTATACCGCACCCGAGCTTCGAACCGGCGCTGTAGTCGAGCTGAAGGGTCCAGCGATGACGGGCATCCAGATCGTAGGGTACCGTCAGGCCGGACTCGGACTTTTTGCTCTTGCTCCAGGCGTACGAGAAATACGGCAGCAAGTTGCGCCAGATCGGTTTCTCCGGCTGAAAGCCCAGATAGACGCTCGTTGCAACAACTCTTCCGGTTGAGTGCATCATCAGGAATCGGGGATCCAGTTGATAGGTCTGTCCATCGAAGCTCCCGATATGAAGGAAATCGGGAATCAGGCTCGGCACGTTGGTAATGACCTTGTGCGTCGTTTCGAAACGAAACGACAATCGGGTAACCGAAGCTGAGAGTAATGTTGTCCTGACCGGAATCATATTGGGCAGCGCCTGCCGGATCGGTACCTGGTATGATTCCAGAACGCCTGAGAGCGGGGTCTCAAAGTACCGCCCGGCCATCACGTTGATTGAGACTCCCCTGCCGGCGTCGAAGAGGACAGAATGGCGGGAGGCAACCGTCGTAGAACGTGACAGACTGCCGAAGTCCTCTATCCGGACACCGTTGAACAGCCGGATTCGTCCGTAACGCCAGAGGGCCGAGGAGTAGCAGGAGTAATTGGTAAGTTCGACTGAGCTGTGGTACCGACCGTATATTGAATCGAGTTCCATTTGATAGTAATAGAATCGGTTGCTGTTGGCGAATGGGGAAAGGAGATTCCACTCTCGCTGTGTCATATCGGTACTGACATAGGGGCTCCAGGATACCTGCCAGCCCGATGCTAATTGAAGCGACGATACACTCGAACGAGCTTCTATGCTCGCGCGGATCGCTCTGCTTCGTTCCGTGAGGTTCACATAAATATCATCCGGCCCTGAGCCTCCTTCGGCTTCGGCCCGATAGTGTCGGTGGGAATCCATCAAGGAAGTAGTTGCGATCACTTCAATGGAGCCGGTCTCGGACCGAAGCGTGAGGCCGGCGTACTGCTCAGAAGCTCGCTGATAGGACAACACCATTTTTCGAACAAAGTTGCCCGTTTCATATCCAACCGGATATTCGAGATCATCCCATGAATAGTAGCTATCGAACAGCAGAGTCGTGTGGCTCTTCAATCTGATACCGGATGAGACCATCACGTCCTGGAAAGTCGGTGTTGGAATGACCTGGCGACTGGAGCCGATATTCACGCTCTGACCAAGTTCATCGATGACCGACCGCCGGATAGTGCCCGCGCTGAATACCTGCTCCGTACCAATCGCGAATCTGGCCGTTGCCTCGACAAGAGAGGCAGTCAGTTCCCCTTTGCGGTGCCGCTCGAATTCAACCGGTGTAATGAGATTGACTACGGCGGATGAGCCGTATGCCGGGTTCATTCCGTGTGTTGAAAGTTCGAGGTGATCGAGCGCCATCGATGGGATATGTGAGAAAAGGGTGAAGTGGGCCGGATCAGTTCCAAGGGGAACATTGTTGAGCAGGTACTGAGGCGCTGAGCCATCGACTCGAAACGCCGATGAGTGGTTTGAGCCGATGCGAGAGACCTGTTGTGTTAGCACCGCCGCGACCGGATTAGTGGGCAGCACCGATTGCATCGCAGCGCGAGTCATTTGCTGTCCGTTTACCAGCAATATCCCATCACGCGGTTCGGTTCGTGATGAAACCTCGATTCCTCGAAGCTGGACCGCTGTTGGTTCGGACGCAAAGTCCTGACGAATAAGGCCGGGTCGCAAACGTATCCAGTTGGTAATAGTGCGAAACCCCACGGAGGAGACTCTAACTTCCGCCAGGTACTCCGAATGAACGGGAAACGAAAGGCGGTACTCGCCCGAAGAATTAGTGGCGACAGTCATCGTGTCGCCATTCTCCGAGACGACTCTGACCGAAGCAGCGACGACCGGCACGCCAGTTGTATCGGTTATGCGGCCGTAGAGAGTACAGACCTCACTCGCGCACAAGGACGGACAGCATGTTAGAATACTCGCTGCGGTCAGGTATAGAGATGTTGCTGCGAGTAATCTGCCTGGTGCCATCATGGCCTCCCCCGGCGCCGATTACTATTAGGCGCCGTGTGTGACCAAGATACCCAAGATGGATAGTTCTGTCAAGATGTGGGGAGATGGAATGTATAGCTCTAAAACCGGTACCGCAGGCCGAGGCTGGGGAGGATGCCGGCATCGTAGATAAAGCCGGAGGTCGAGTGAATAATCGGGTTGGCGCGGTTGGTGGCGTTGGCCACGCTTGTAAATAGCTCCGTAGAACCGAAATCGAACGAGGCGTGAAAATTGACCAGCGCATTGGCAGCGAAGCGCTGTGAGTTCTCGGCCTGCAATGCCGAGCGATAATACGTTTCGTTATAGTAAAACTGCTCCATGCCCAGTTGCATTGTCCTAGTCGTCGTATACGGATAGCCCGAGCGCACCACCAATTCTGTGCCGAAAGTCAACCGCCGGCTCGGCCGATAGTCGAGTTGACACTGAATCCGGTGCGGCGCGTTCAGGTCATACGGCACCGTTACGCCGTGGTCGGTTTTCACCGCGTGACTGTAGGCGTAACTCACGTAAAGGTTCAGTCGGTCGCGCCAGAGATGGTTGTGAGTGAAACTGGTGGAGATGCCCCTGAATGAGGCGCTACCCTCAGAACGCATCTGCAGAAAGGCCGGGTCCAGAGTATAGTTTTCGGTCCATACACGATTGAAGTCGGGCGAAACTACCGGCATGTCGGTTATTGTCTTGGTGAACAGACTTGCTTTGAACCCGCGGTCGGCGTACGACAGGCTGGCGAGACTGGTTCGAACGGGCGTCAGTTGGTCCATACTGGCGCGCACCATGACCTGGTATGCCTCAAGGACATTCGAGAGCGGGCTTTCGACAAACGTGCCGTAGAACAGTTCCGCGCTCCGCTCGCCGTCGAGTTGTATCCGTACCGAATGACGTGATACCAGCTGCCTGCTTTGGGAGAGAGACGAGAATTCTTCGAGGCGCAGACCCTGCTCGAATGTGAACCTTCCGACCGGTAGTGTGATGCCTGCATAGGCGGCGTTGGTCCAGCCCGGGGTTTCGGCTTGATATGTCCCGTAGAGTGAATTGACGGCGTTCTGGTAGATGTATGGGTTGTCGCTGTTGGCGAACGGCGGGAGCATATTCCAATTTTTCTGGTGTAAATCGGTCGAGCGGCGGGCGGTTTTCTCATACTGATCGCCCACTCGCAGAGTCGCCAAACCGACCTGGAGTTCTGTCTCTACGGCGGCATTGTAATTACGCACTTTTTCTTCAAGGCTGATATTGACGGCGCTGACGCGAGTAAGGTCATCCGGCCACGCGGCGTACTCGCGGCCCGCATCCTTGACAGAACCCGATACCGACAGTAGCGCGCGACCGTAGAGCGTGTTGAGCCGGGCGCCGACATACTGCTCCCAGGCGTGCTGGTACGTTCCGAGCACGCGATCCGGTCGCGAGGGGGCGGTGGTCGAATAGCGGAGATAATCGCGCACCTGGTATTGATCTACTGCGAGCGCCAGGTGTTTGGACAGCCTGACACCACCGGAGAGGAACAGGTCCTGGAAATTGGTTGGTGGGATAGCGCGACGGTTTGTGCTGACCTCAAACTGCTTCACCAGCTTGTCGAGAATCGATTTGCGCAACGAGGCGAGGACAAAATACCGCTCGCTGCCGAAACCGTACGAGCCTGTGGCCTCGATAGCCGATACCGAGAGTTCGCCGCCGCGGTCTCTTTCGAATCGACCCGAAGTCCGTAGGTCGATGACCGACGGGAGCCCGTAGCGGGAGTCGGTCCCCTGAGGGTAGAATCGAATGTCGCTTACCACCGAGGCGGGGACGATCGAGAACATGCCGTAATGGTCCGGGTCTGACCCGATCGAGGCGCCGTTGAGATAATACCGTGGGCTGGTGCCATCGATACGAAGCTGCGACGAGTGCGCCGAGCCGATTTTGCTCAACTGGGGATATTTGATCGCGGCAACAGCGTTGGTGCTCACCAGCGAACGGGAAGTGGCCAGGCGAATATCGGAACTTGTGAATTGGAGGCTGGACATGCGTGGTTCCGGCGCTGGGGTCACGCGGATGGCGCCAAGCGGTATGGCTTGCTGGCGACACGTTATGTTTTGCCTGATCGACTCTCCGGTCATCTGGATTTCCGTGAGCGTCGGCTCGTATCCAAGAGAAGAGACACGAAGTTGGACGGACGCGGTGTTGGCGATACGGATTGTCAGACGATACTGTCCGGAATCATCGGTGGCTGTCCCCGAGACAACCCGCCCGTTGACTATTAACGAAACCGAGGCGCCGATCAACGGCGTCCCATCATCCCCTTGCACGTGGCCGGAAATGGTGAGAGTCTTGTTATGTTCTGCCGACGGGAATGGCTCAGCAAGGGCAGAACTGCAAGCGGCCAGGAGAACAGCGATGATGATTTTAGTTGTGACAGAGCGCATATGTATCCGGCAATCCAATTGCTCAAACGGCATGCCCGAACATCAGTGAAACTGGCGGTCCGGTATCCTGTTGCCATATAGACGATTATCCGGTCGCCCTCGTTTAGTTAAGGGTAGCAGTTTTATGCGAATGATGCAATGGCGGAACGGTGATGCATTCAATTGCGACCTGGCGAATCGCGCGGTTGCCAAGGGGAGCCGAACCGGCTATCTTCACGGCTCCATGCAGAGTCCAAATCTCCAACTAAGAAAAGAGCCGATCTGATGCCATACGCCGGCGAACTGGCGGCGCTGTCGACCGCGCTTTTGTGGTCGTTCACCGCGATATTCTTCTCCGAGGCGGGGAAGTTGATCGGTTCGTTTTCGGTCAACAAGATCAGGTTACTGTTCGCAATCGTTATCTATGCAGTCGTGCTGACCATAAAGACAGGTCATCCCTGGCCGGGTGCAATCAATCTGGAACAACTGCTTTGGCTGGCGTCATCGGGGATTATTGGCCTTGTGTTCGGCGATGGCTGCGGGTTCAAGGCGCTGGTGATGATCGGCCCCCGCCTGATGACCATAATCGCGGCCAGCGCGCCGATCATGACCACTTTGATCGCTTGGTTCTTTTTGGGGGAACGACTGAACTGGGTAGATATTGTCGGTATCGCGGTGACAACCGGCGGCATTACTTGGGTGGTTTCGGAGCGCCGGTTTGGCGACACCAATCGCGTCCATGAGAATCATCCCGATGCCGGCACGATGACCAAGGGGGTGCTTTTGGCGCTCGGTGCCGCGCTCGGGCAGGCGGTCGGGCTGGTGTTATCCAAGCAGGGAATGCTGAACGCCGGCGGCTATGTCCCGCCGCTCGAGGCGTCGTTCGTGCGGATGATCGCTGCGGCCATTGTCATCTGGTCGTTCTCCGCCATGCGCGGCACGCTTGGGACGACTGTCGCGGCCATGAAAAACTCGCGCGCGCTGCTGTTGAGTCTGTTTGGATCAATCTGCGGACCGTTTCTGGGGGTCTGGAGTTCGCTGGTGGCGGTGTCATTGATAGAGGCGGGGGTGGCGGCCACGCTCAATTCTACCACGCCGGTTCTTATTATTCCCGCTGTTATCATAGTGTATAAAGAGCGAATCTCGTGGAGAGCGGTTATCGGCGCGCTGGTCACGGTCGGCGGCGTGGCGCTGCTGTTTCTGAAATGAGCCTGTTCCTTGACCCTTCAAAACTCCCAGCCATTCTGGAGCGGTACTATAGCAGTCCGGAAATAATGAAGACCCGCCTGGTGGGGCGGGATCGAAAATTCCCCTCGGCATATTTTGACATCGTGCGGTTTTTCGGGCCTGAGCATGTCGATCCGTCGGAAGTAGCTCTTGAGTATCTGCCGGGGTCGTTCGAGTTCACGGACCAGTTGATTGCCGAGTTTTCCCGACAGATTGAAACGGAATTGCGACGGCAAGGGCGGCTCTACGATGGCCCGACCGTCGTCAGTCTTCATCATTTCGACATGTCACGCGTGCCGTATCGATTGATTGTGCAGGAAGCTCGCTACGTCGACCAGTGCGCCGGTTTCGCGCTCGATCTGACGTCACCGCTGTTCAGCAAATGGGGAGGGACGCTGAGGAATTATTACAAAGCGAAATACCCCTCGCTGGATGCACGTGACAGCCCATTGGCGATCTGTTTTGGGATATGCGGGCTGGTGATAGTATCCGAAAACGATCGTTTGCGAATCCTGTTTGTCAAACGATCAAGGCGCTTGGCGTCGCTGGAGGATTCGATTGGACCGTCGGTGGCGGGTTCGATTGAGTACGAACCACGCTACTCGAACCTGAGAGAGCTTATCGAGTATTCACTGGGCAAGGAGATTGAAGAGGAGCTTGGGCTCGAACGACATGAATTCACTATTATACCATTGGCGTACGCGCGTGAGATATTCCGCGGCGACCGGCCACAACTGTTGTGCCTGATTCGCACCACGCTCTCTGCTTCAGAAATCAAGGATCGTCTTTTGTCCCTCGATGAGTCCCGCCGCGAGTTTGACGACGCCATGTTTGCTGAGATAGACGACGATGGTGAACTCCGTGCCGACATGTTGTCGACGCTCAATTTCGAGGCGGTGATGAACTGGTATTTGGCGGAGGAGTATTTTGGCCGCTTGTAGGGCAGAACCCGCTTCGTGGTTCTGCCATCGGTGAAGTCTATTGGAGGGAGACTGCCAGGTCACACGGACCGCAGGTGACGAATCACCGGTCACTTGCGAATGTTAGCAGAGTGAACTATCGACGACTGTCTTTTGAAACGAAGACGGTTCGCGAGACCTGGCAGAAGGGCGTAAGCTCGTAGGGCAGAACCCGCTTCGTGGTTCTGCCATCACGGAAGTGTACTCGTGCACGGCAAAACTCCCGGTCTTCCGTCGGTCGGCACAAGAGGACTTGTGCTGTTCGCGCATGTGACTTCCTTCCTGTTGCTCAACATAGTATAATGGCCATGAACCGGCCACCGGCCCTGCATTTTTTGGAGGGATGATTGACGACTGTTGCCGACAGACATCGATTCCTTAGTCCACCCGAGTACGCCTATTTGGCGACTCTAGTGATGTTCTTTGTTGCCTCGTTCTTCCCTGAGCAGCGGGTGTGGGGAGTAAACTGGTGGGCCTACTGGCCAGTGGGGGTGAGGGTGGGGGTACTAACTCTCGGGATGTTGGTCATTCCCATAGTGCGTCGTGTTGCGGTGATGCCCGCTTTGAATACCGACGATATGACGAAACGAACTTACATTGTCGTAGCCGTGGCGTTAGTGGTGGGTTGGGGTCTCCTGTTCTACCTCTTGCGTGCGCGGACGCATTTTCTTGGGGATGGGTACACGCTGCTCAGTCTGATGGCGACAAGTGACCCACTCGTAAAAGGACGCAATCTTGGAGGGATGTTACCTCAACTGTGGCTTTCCAGGGCGCTTGGCGAGCCGAGCAAGGAGAATGTCCTTCTTGCCTATCAAACCCTGTCGATTGCCGCAGGTATTGTCTTCTTGACGACAATAATTGCTGTTGCCAATCGCGTCATAGCACGAAGAATGGACCGGCTTCTGTTTCTCGTCTTCCTGGCTACCGGTGGCTTCATGCTCCAATTCTTCGGCTATGTGGAGAACTACGCGCTGTTTCTTGTGTCGGTGCTCACATTTGTCGTTGTAGGAATGCTCGTCGCTGAACAGAAACTGAACCGATGGTGGATTGTCCCCTGTGTGATCATGGCGTCGGTGTTCCACGTGTTTGGCGTAGTGCTAATCATTGGGGCTATGTACCTACTAACGGTCAATACTGCGCCGGCCAACTGGCTCCAAAAACTGTCTACAATGATGAAAACGTCAGTCATACTCCCGTGCATAGGCGTGGCTGGGGTCGCATTCGGGTATTTCTATACGACCGACTACTACTTCCGTTTTGCATTTGTGCCGATTATTGCGGACCAATTCACCGTCGACGGATATACGATGTTTTCAGCCAAGCACTTGCTCGATTTCCTCAACTTGCTGCTGGTCCTTCTGCCCGGTATTATCGTCGCGGTTCCATTGATGTCGAGGACACAGGGACGGGCAATTTCGAAACAGAGGGTAGCGACCTTTCTTTCCATTGTTACGATTTGCTCGCTCGGTGCCGCATTTGTTTTCGACCCCAAGCTCGGCATGCCGCGCGATTGGGATCTGTTTGCATTCTGGGCGATCCCGTTCTCGCTTCTGGTTTGGCGCCTTATCGCACATAGTGAGATCAATCGGAGGGTGGCGGTTGTTTCCATCCTACTCATGATTTCACTGAGTACTTTGAGTCTCTTTTCGCGTGCTTTGGCCCAGCATCAACCGACGCTGGCGGTTGAACACTTCCAGAACTACTTGCTCCTAGCAGGTTGTTGAAGAACTCGGATTTGGGGGTGATTTTATGCAGGTGATGTTGTATGTTATGGTGGTATTAATGGAGCCACTACCTTCAAGGAGTCGTCATGCGCGGGAATGATCATCATCAACA
>JBFMDV010000008.1 GCA_040753875.1 Candidatus Zixiibacteriota bacterium
CTTTTCGTGGCTCCAGTGGCAGCGACGTATCCTCGTGCGTTGGGAATACTACACCGCTAATTTCCTGGGCTTTGTACAACTCGCCTGTACCCTCATCCTGCTAAAGCAATTTTGAGACAGGTTCTAGATTGAGATGCCCTTCTCGATGCAAGATCGCCATGTCCCGCAGAATTTGGGCAGCTCGCTCCCTCAGTTGAGCGTGACACGCTTCATCCCAAAGGTCTTCGATTTCGCGTATGTCAGTCAGCGATCCGTAAGCGTAGTACCTGTGTGTATGAGTTACATTCTGCCCAACTGGGGGCGTGCGCCAGATTACAGTATCGCGCATATTCCACGTGACGAAAAAGTCAGCGCGAATGGCCCGCGCTTTCTCGGCTGCATTTCCTAGGAGTTCAGAGTCATCCACTGCGACCGTCGGTGGCTTGCACTCCCATCCGCAAAATGCTAAGCCAGCCTTTCGGTTAAGCCAGAGTTGTACATCCGGAAAACGTAGCTTCTTCTTGCCAGTATGAATTGTCGTCTCGCCCGTGATCTCACGGAAAGGATAGGCACCATGGTCCAGCAGCTCATTCAACCAACTGACCACCTGACCAGTAAACTCCCGTTCGTTTGTAGCTATCTTTGCAGTCATACTTTGGAGCCGCTTGTGCGTAAAGTCCAGCTTAGGTAAATGTCGTGGCTGCATAGGGTTTTCGCAACAATAATGGCTCAGTAGCTCCAATCGCAGTCAGTCGACCTGCTAATCAGTCGCTCCCCCCCACTTTCCCCTCCAATCCGTAGCAATTCCCGTCCCCGCTCCCTCTATATAAACAGCAAGGGAGTACCATGTCTGCTAGTGGAAAGCAGATCGGCTGCAAAAACAAAAAACGCGCAAACAAACCCAAACAGTCATTGGGCCACAACAACTTGCTTGTCGCGATGACGATTCGGCGAGGCCTTGTCAAACAAACCCAAAATGGCGGGCTACCAACCAAAGCGTGTCAGGTCACAACGTCCGCCTTTCGGCAGACGCCAGGACCCGACACAACAGGGATCGGTTCTCGACTGCGCTCGAACCGACGGCAGGACCTGACACCACAGGGATCGGTTCTCGACTGCGCTCGAACCGACGGCAGGGGGTGGGGCAAAGGAGTCGCACTGGGTTGGTTCGGCGCACTTCCCCCGTGAACGGCAGACCTCCCGGTCTGCCGACTGTCGGCACACGCGGACGTGCGCCGTTTACTGGACACGGGGTCGTACGTTCGGTTCTACCAGACGGACGGGCTGGCAATGGCGGCGTCTCGAATCAACGCGATGTCGGGCGGGGACGCCCGACACCACAATGTCAACGTGTAGCCCAGACATCGACTGGGTCCACGGTTGCTCCGTTTCCCCACCCGGCCAAGTGCCGCAGTAGCGAGACGGGAAAAATATCACGGGATTTCGGCAATATATCCCGCGGAGTCGTGATAGAAACTGGGAACCCATCTCTCAGATGGGATACACATGTCGGGGCGTTGGCCGCGCACAGAAGGGCGGGCTAATCCATCCACCTTATTCGTCCGATATAATTCTCATGTGTTCGGGCGACAACATGGCAGACAGAATATAGCCGGCACAACCCACCTGGTGGGGAGGGGAATGGTCAGCGACCACCGGAAAAGAACGGACCAACCAGCAGATTGCAGGCGGGAGCGCGCATGCGTTGGGACCGCGGAGGACCTATGAAAATCGTCATCGCCGATGACAGCAACACTTCGCGGCGGATGCTGGAATCGATCATCAAGCAGTGGGGCTTCGAGGTGGTCTCGTTCGAAAACGGCGCCGACGTTTGGGATGCCCTCAAAAAACAGACCGAGCCGAGTCTGGTGATTCTGGACTGGGTCATGCCCGGGCTGACCGGGGTCGAGATCTGCAGCCTTCTCCGCAAACATGAAAAAGGGATGCCGTCATACGTCATACTCCTGACCGCCTGTGATTCCAAGGATGAAGTGATCAAGGGGCTGGAGGCGGGCGCCAACGATTACGTGACCAAGCCGTTTCACAAAGAAGAGCTGCGGGCGCGCATGGCCGTCGGGAAGCGGGTCCTCGAACTGCAGCTGGGCTTGTCACACAAGATCCAGGAACTGGAGCTTTCGCTTCGCGAAATCAAAACCCTTCGCGGCATAGTCACCATCTGCATGCACTGCCACAAAATGCTCAACGACGAGCGTTCGTGGGAACGGCTGGAGAAATATGTCCAGGAGCATTCCGAGGCGCAGTTCAGCCACGGGCTTTGTCCGGAATGCCTTGAGAAGTATTACCCGGAACGCGAAGAGAGCAAGGCGACGCAATAGCTGTCCACAAGCCGGCCTTATGGGCAACTCGGCAGAGTCGCGCTGAAGAACAGGAAGTCGATCAGTGTCTGAAGGTCGGAGATATCGATCGAACCGTTCCGGTCAACATCGTTCGCCACGCCGCAAGGTCCCAGTGCGCCGCTGAAGAACAGAAAATCGATCATCATCGAAAGGTCTGATATATCGATGCTGCCGGACTGGTCCAGATCGCCGGTGGTGCCGGTACAGCATTGCGAGGCTGTGATTCCGTGCGGCCCTGCTCCGGTTGGCGTAACACCATGACAAACTGAACATTTATTGAGCGTTCCGGCGTATCCCTGGAGCGCGATATTCTGGACGTTGTCGCGGGGTTCGCCACTCGGCACGATTGCATGTGGCTCGCCGTGACAGGCGCTGCAGAACAGGCCCCCGTGTCCTCGCGATTCGCGGAACAGTTTGCCGGGTTCCTCGCCGAATTGCGGCCCATGACAGGCGGTCGCGCCGCACGACGGCTCTTCCAGCCACGGCTCGCGCCCGTCGCTGATACTCTCGCCCACCTGCTTGACGCTTCCGTGGCAGCTTTGGCAGGTGAACCCGTGTTCGGTCTTCATCACGTCGCGAAGACACTGGGTGTTGGGACCGGGGTGGCATTTGTAGCAGTCGTTGGTGCGTTCGCCGTGATGCTTGTGCACAGCCTCCGACAACGATGGCAGCCCCGGCCTTCCGGGTGTCCCCAAGGCGTGCGATGAGTGGCAGGAAGCGCAGAGAATGGGCGTCTGGGTTGGATCGAATCCCGCTTCCGAGGCGTGCTGATTCAGGATCGATTGTTCGCCGGAGTGGCAGCCCGAGCCGACGCAGTTGATCTCGTTGGAGACAGGCACCACTGGTGGGGCCGTGGCCAGCATCTGGCCACCGTTAGTGTATAGCGTCAGAAGTCCCAATTGGAACGGGTCCTCGTTCGCCAGGTCGGCATCGGTGTACGGTGTGATCGGCACGCCGGTCACATGAAAGTAGTTCTCGACCGGCGCCATCTCGCCGGAGAGGCCGGAGCCGGTCAGGCCGATGTTCGGCGGCAGGTTGACGCCGAAGATCTGGTCCTCGAAGTCCCAAAAATTGGTCTTGCCTACCGAACAGGTATTGCCGGGGATCTCATACGTGACTCGAAGGTTTGCCGTCATCACGGCCGGCAGGTTGAGAGAGTCTCCCACTCGAATCACCTGCGCCCTGACGTTATTGAATGGGGGCAGAACGACCAGTTTGGAGAAGTCTCTGTTGCTGCAGTGCATGCCAAGGTCGTTCCATCCGATGATGATATATTCCTGGGCCGCCAGAGTTGAACTGACCAGCGAGACCAGTATTAGAACAAACGCTCTCCTCACCGTGGCCATCCTATCCATCCTCCGCGGTTATCGTATACCTTCCGATGGCGTGGCATCGTCGGGCGGGGAGGATACACCCACAGGACGAACCGACTCCTCATCACAGAGCATTCGACTACTCATTGTCGTACATCAGAAAATTGCTGTGCCGTTGGGCGTCACTGCTGATTGCTCCGTGATCCATCGCGGTGTCGACAACCCAAGGCGGTTCTGCGCTTTGGGCTGTTAACTCATCCATCATCAAACTTCATACGCTCAGTGGGACAGGCGCTTGAACCTTGGTGTTCAACTTGGATTAGGTGCGTTGTCCGATGAGCCGTTCTCGCTAAAGGACAGAGATGACGCACCGATAATGTACGATAGAGTCTATTACGACAGACCCGTACAATACCTCAGTCGGTCTACGACTAATGGCGATTGCGGTCCGCGGCGGGAGAAGATAATGGGAAGCGAGTTGTTGCATCATCGGTCGTCTGCGGAGTTCCCGAATTCGCCGACCATCATCGCCGTGCAATTCGTTCTGTTGACGTGAGAACAAGAGCCACCAACGTAAAGAGAGTCGTGTGAATTTTCTACACAACCTGTCCATCAAGAGCAAGCTGTCACTCCTTGTAGGGATGTTCATTGCGGGATTTGTCATCTTTGGGCTTATGAGTCATTCGCTCCTTAACGGGCTCAAGGATGGCGAGGTGTTCCGCGATGTTTCCCTTGGAAAGGACCTCCTGGCGGATGTCCTGCCGCCGCCGTGTTACATTGTGGAATCGTACCTCGTAGCGCATCAAATGGCGCTGCCGGCTTCGCGAGAGGCCCTCAACCAACACGTGGAAAATCTGAATCGCCTGAAGCAGGATTTTGAGGCACGGACAACGTTCTGGCGGGACACACTCGCGGAGGGCGACATCCGGGAAAAGATCACCGTAACGTCGCCTGAACTGGGTCGAGAGTTCTTCGCGGTTGTAGAGTCGGAGTATGTACCGGCTCTCCGGCGCGGCGACTACACCTCAGCACGGCGCATTCTTGATGACAAACTTTCGACACTGTACGTCGCTCACCGGAAGGTGATCGACGATATTGTCCGGCGTGAAAATGATGCGATCGTGGCCGCAGATCGTGATGCTCGTGAGCAGATTGCCGGCAGCGCGTCATTCACATTGACGGTCGCGGCTTGCGTTGTCGTGGCGTGTATTGTGTTCGCTATGATCGTTGTCGCGCAGATCGTTCGTCCTATTCGCGCCCTTGCCGGCGTTGCAGATGCGGTCGCAAAGGGAAACACCGAGCAATCGATTACCGTCGAGGCGCGCGATGAGATCGGCGTCCTGGCGCGGTCATTCCGTGATGTCATGCGCTACATGCAGAACCTCTCCCAGAGCGCACAGCGCATCGCGGGCAAGGATCTCACTGTCGAGGTGCAGCCATCCTCCGACAAAGATATTCTCGGATCGTCATTCAAGGTCATGAGCGACAACCTGCTTGTGACCATTCGTCAGGTGTCGGACAACGCGCGCAACGTATCCTCGGCCGCAACCGAGGTGGCGTCCTCGGCCGAACAGATGTCGGCTACGGCGAAAGGACAGAATGAGCAGGTGAGGTCGATCGTCGCCTCAGTCGAAGATATGAAGGAAGTTCTGACACTGAGTGCCGAACAGACGAAGGAGGCCGCAGTGAAATCGTCGACGGCGTCAGGAGCTGCCGTCGAGGGAGGGAAAGCTGTCTACAGTGTCGTCGACGGCATGACGAGGATCAACGAGGTCGTAACACGCGCCGCAAAAACCATCGAGGGGCTGTCGACATCTGCCGAGCACATCGGCGAGATCATTGGTGTCATCGACGATATAGCCGATCAGACCAATTTACTCGCACTCAACGCCGCCATCGAGGCAGCGCGTGCGGGTGACCAGGGGCGTGGTTTTGCCGTCGTTGCCGACGAGGTCCGCAAGCTCGCCGAGCGCACTACCAAGGCCACCGGCGAGATCACCGCAATGATCCGCGGTATCCAAAATGAGACCAACGATGCCGTGAGTGCTATGCACACCGGGATCGGGGAAGTGACCGCTGGACGGGAAATGAGTGTCAAAGCAGGTGAGAAACTCGACCAGATCATTCGCATTGCGAACGAATTGGAATCGGTCATCGAGGAGCTGGCGCATGCCTCCATGCGGCAGAATCTGGCCGCCGAATCGATCACCTCGAGCATCAAGGAGATATCGCAATTTGCCGATGAGAACTCCGCCGGTGCGGTTCAGTCGGCGCAGGCCGCCGGACTTCTGAACCAACAGGCGACAGAACTGCAGAGAACAATCGAGGAGTTCAGAATCAGACAGTGACTGGTTGTGCCATTTGAGATCTCGGCGCTCAGTGCTGTACCTAATCAGGTACGATTCCGCTGAAACGAGACCTCGGGCACACCTGCGAGGGGTGTCACCGCACATGCGCAGGTCTTCGATCCCGTTTACGACTGGAGGTATCTCTCCAGCCATGCTTTCCTATGGAGATCAATCTGTTTGTAGCTGCCGTCTTTGAGCGCCACATGTCCTGCCCCCTCGAGAATCACGAATTCATACGGAATATCGTGTTTCTTCAGCTCATTCGCCATGCGCTGTGATTGCTCGATCGGTACTCGCTTATCAGCAGTGCCATGAAACAGGAGCACAGGTGTTGTCTTGGGAAACTGTGCAACCAGGTTGATTGCGGAGCGGCGGCGCACTTCTGCCTGAAGCTGATCCTCGGTCAGATGCGAAAGTTTCTGCCGCATGAACTTGCGGAAGTCCTCATTGGCGGCGCATCGAGCAGCGAGATCGGTCAAGCCGGCATGGACTATGGCGCAACGAAATTTGTCATAGCGAGTCAGAAGCTGGTAGGTGGTCATGCCGCCGCGGCTGGCCCCCTCGACAGCTACGCGCGAGAGGTCACACTCCGGTATGTTCTTGGCTACTTCCAGCATGGCGAAGGCATCGTTGACATCGTCGCCGCCAAAATCCTCGGTCCCTTCGCCCCCCTTGTTGCCGCGATACTGGGTAGCCAGTACGACGTAGCCCCACACGGCGGCGGATGCAAGAATGAGATATGCGGTCAGATCATCGAGCGCCCCACGGTCCCCAAACCCGCCCCGGTTCCAGATGAGCATCGGATACACGCCCGGTTCTTTGGGACGTGTGACATACCCTTTTACTTTCAGACCATCGGACAGATAGGTTATCCGTTCCACTATGGTATCTTCGATCACCCGGACACCGTACATCCGTTTGACGGTCGCATGAGCGTAGCGGTTCAGTTCGACCGTTTCGGTATCAAGAATCGTGCCGGTAGGCTGCATGGATGCGAATATACGGTGTCAAAGGGAATATCGGCGAGTCCAATCTGTACCGGATCACCGGTCGAGCGTCAGATGGGGAGTCATCGTGTCATTTTTCTGTCACCAGCGCATGCGAGTGTATTGATTAACACCACTCAATCCAACCGAAGAATGCTGTTGTGCGTATAATGGTTCGACAGGTTGAGCACAATATACTCACATCGAACCAGGAAAGGGCTCGTCATGGCCATGTACTCGGCTATTACTCGCCGCAAACCGGGTCGGGGCAAAGTCTATTCTGTCTTGGGGGATCATGTCGCGTGCAAGCTGGTGGGCGAAGAATGCGGCGACGCCATCTCGGTGTTTGAGGTCACCGTAGCACCTCACAGCGGACCGCCGCCTCACGTCCATCTGCATGAAGAGGAAGCGTACTATGTCTTGCAGGGGAGTTTCGATTTCCTGCAGGGAGAACGGATCATTCATGCAAAACCTGGCGAATTCATCCGTTTTGCGCGTCGGACCATGCATACGTACAAGAACACCGGGGACATGCCGGGTCGGCTCCTCGCGATTTATACACCGTCGGGTGTGGAACACTATTTTGAGGAGATGGACCGTCTGACCAGAGCCCAGGCGCTCGATGCGGAACGAGCACAGAAAGTGGCCAATCGGCACGCCATTCTGTCGTTTCCGTTGTGAGGATTGCCAGGCGCCAGAGAGGCGGCAAGTATCAGAACAGCCGCCGCAGGTAACAGGCGAAGAGCGCCGGGGAGAAGCGGCCGGTGGCGGTCGATGATACACCCTCGTGCACGCCGACCCGCTGTAGTGCATATATGTCACGCATCAGCGCCGTCCCTTCCGGGTTGTGCGTAGCGATACCGCAGTGATAGCCGGTCTCACGGGCAAGACGGCGGACCTCCTCGTTATGGTCGCCATTGGGATAGGCTATTGAGGTTACGGGACGTCCGGTCTTCTCCTCGATGAGGAGTTTTGATTCCACCAGTTCGCGCCGGATCTCCGCCGACGACATCTGGGTGAGGATCTGGTGTGACCGGGCGTGCGACCCGATCTCGATGAGGGACGGGTCCATGGCGCGAATATCGTCCCACGAGAGTGTCCACCGCCGGTCGGGCCATTTATCGTCAGTGAGTCGGCTCCGACACATTAACTCGCCCAGCGCCCTGCGGAGATTCTTCTGGTCAAGCTCTTTGAGCGCCTCCATGAATCTATCGTGGTCGGAAGCGACCCATTCAAGATAGTCGCGCGTCACCGTCTTCCCATGTTGCTCGCCGCCGTTGTCGCCGTACAGTTCCTGGAGCACGTCGGCGAGTTGCGCGGTGGTCAGTTTTCCTTCCTCCAGATAGAACCCGACTCGCAGAAACCAGAACTTCTCGGCGCTTTCGATGAAATCCGTGGAGACGAAGATGGTCGCCGGAAGGTCGTATTTCTTGAGTATCGGGTATGCCAGCGTGAAGTTGTCGCGCCAGCCGTCATCGAACGTGATCACCAGCGCTCGTCGCGGCAGTGGTGTCCCTTGTTGGAGATGTGCCACCAGCTGCCCAAGCGGAACGACTGAATACTCTTTCGCCAGGAACGCCATCTGTTTTTCGAACGCAGCCAGCGAAATGTTAATTCCCGCTTGCGTATACTCGGTCCGTGACCGGATATCCTCGACCACCCGATGATACATGAGTATCATGTACGGTTCTGTTTGGCCCGATAGTCGCCGCGCCAGGCTCAGGAGGGCCATCAAGCCGCTATAGTAGCAGGCCGAGGCCAACAGATGTTTGATAAAGCGTCTCATGTAGAAATGCCGGATGCCCGGTTACCCTTCGCACAGACAAGATACTATGCGGGCTACGTCCTTGTCACGCACATAAGGATGGGTCGGCAACGTGAACAGACAGGCCACCACACGTGCTGCTCCCGGGAACGGAGCTTCGGGGTTAACCAGGAGTGACCGCAGCTCTGGAATCGCCGCGATGGTAGACGGATACATGGTGGAGGACATGACGCCGGCATGTCGAAGCGACATGACCATCCGGTCACGCGTGGTGCTGTCGGGCGCCAGGACCGGCAGGCGCAGGTACGCAGGGCAATCCGTTTCGGAATACCCGGCGATCTGGAATCGACCGGTTGCCAGTATCGGTTCTGCCAGTTTGCGGGCGTTATCCCTTCGAGTCTGAGTCAGAGAGCTGAGGCGATCAATGACGAGCGCGCCGAGCGATTGTTGAAGGCGTGAGAGTTTTGCTATTGGAAAGTCGGGATTGTATTCAGTCTCTCCGAGCCCCAGAAACGGCAGCAGATTGGGAAACCAATAGAACCGCGGATGAAGAAAGAGCTTGTACAAGAGAAGCTTGACAAGCAGCGCCAACCCCGTTATCACGCCGGGCGATGGGAACGCTTTGATCGCGCTGTCCAGGTATTCACCTAACCGTTGATCGGAAGTGACGATCACGCCACCGGCATATGTGGAGAGGTTCTTCCCTCGATCAAGGCTGTAGAAGCCGCCATCTCCGAATGTTCCGGAAATTCGCCCGGCATGACTGGCGCCAAGCGACTGGGCGGCGTCATCGATCAGGAAAACATTCTTCGTCCTGCCAATGGACAATAACCGTTCCCAATTGCTCACGATCCCGAACAGATTGCAGGCAGTGATCGCCAGGACATTCGAAAAGTCTATCGTCTCAAGTTCGTCGTATCGGTAGTCCATGGTGAGCGGGTCAATATCGACCAACCGTATTTTCAGTCCGGCCCGTGTCACTGAAGCCGCTACCGAGAAACAGGTGTAGGCAGGCATGACCACCTCGTTCCTCTGGTGACCGGCGATGTCGGCCATACCCTTCATCAGGAGATACTGCGCGGTCCGTCCGCTGTTGACCAGATGAATACTCAGGGCGCCCGTGAGCGAGACCAGTTTTTGCCCGAACAAGTCGGGCGAACCGGACGTTGCGCGACTCCAGAGCGCGTGCGCCAATTCATCAAGGGTGATCGGCGTGCCGGAAGGAGGGAGCAGATAGAAAGGTTTCATGTGGACGCCATCACGGGAAATTCCGGATCACCCGCGGTCCGAGCCAATTGGCAACCCTCAGCGGGAGTCTTTGCCACAACTTGATAAAGAGTCGGTATTTGGGATTGCCGGGATTGATGGCGGGCAGGTCCGGCGCTTTATGGAGCGCGTACTGCCAGTGAAGTTGGGTGGGTGGTGCTCCCCATTGTTTCTTGAAATTAAACGTGGGGCCATCCCAACTCGAACGACCGAAGTCCAGATATTTCAGACCGTGCTCGCACCCGTACCTGATAACCGCCCAATAGAGCGCGTGATTGGGGCAGTAGCTGAGCGACCATCGGTACGATGATGCCGATGGCACATACACGCGATCTTTGAACGACAGGACCAGCCCCCCGGCGATAACTTCGTTGTCTCTCTTCACCAAAATAAGCTGGGCGCTGTTGGGAAACTGCCTGAGAATCGCGCGGAAGAAATGCTTTCCCCAAACCGGCGTGCCCAGATCCCGCATGTTGTACGCAAAGACCCGATAGAATGAATCGAGCTTATCCACCCCTCCGAACTCGGTCGTCAGGCCCGACTTCTCCGATTTCCGGATTTGGTTTCGCAGCTTGGCGTCGAAGCGTTTCCATACGATTTCAGAATCGGACTCAAGAGGCATTAGGAATGTCACCTTATCGGTTCGGGTCGTGAGGTCCAGCGGTTGTTGTTCGACGGATCGGAATTCAACAAATTCGACACCGTGCGCCGAGGCGAGTTGCCGCGCCTCAGCGAGCAATGCCTGTTCTGTACTTTCGTCATCGGCGCAGATACCGCCGTAATCAATCCAGGGAAGACTCACTAAATACCTGGTCCGCCACCAGGTAGTAACCAGGAACAGCGGCAGGATTCCGGTGAGACGTTGGCCGTCGAGTGCCATTCGATACAGCGGCGTGTGCCCCAGCCCTTCAGCCATGACATCGCGCCAGCCCGATCGGTGCGCAATTGTCGAGTGGGGAGAACGGGTAACGTACTCATCCCAGGCATCGGCGTATGAGGAATCGTAGGGGGCTATTCGTGTCATGGGAGATAATCAGAACTGCCGAGTGAGATTCACGGCCATGCTCAACCGACCTTCTCCAGCGCGGGCTGTGCAGGTGTTGACGGTTCGAGCAGAGTCCTCTGGCTGGAAACATGAAGTAAAATCATAATAAACGTGTACAGGATCCACAGATGTGGGTAATAGATGGTCGACAGGAATGTCGCTCCCGCAAAATACGCGATCAGGCCGCCGATGAGAGAATTGGCCATGAAGCCCACTCGTTCGCTGTCGGCGGTATCCGGCAGTTTTCGCTTTATTCGTCGGAGTTGCTTCACCGCATACACGACCATGAACGCATAGAACAGGAAGCCGACTGTCCCGACCTCCGCCAGAACCTGCGGCAATGTCCCGTGGAACGCACGACCCCAGTAGCGATCCGGATTCGACACGCCCCGGATATATCGCGGAAAATGTATGCCGCCGTTGCCGGGTCCGACACCGATGACCGGATAATCAAGATACATACGTCCGGCCGCCTGCCAGGAGAGAAGCCGTTCCTCGGCCGTGCCTTCTTCGGTCTGAGTCATGGAGGCCATCTCGTGCCAGTAGTATCCCGGTGCCACTGCCGCGAATCCCAGCACGACTACGAACGCCATGGCGAGACTCCGTGCCTTGTTCGGCGAGTTCAGAAGGCAATACAGCAGCGCTGCCATGAGGGCCACCATGCCGCCGCGCGACATGCTGCTCACCACGCCCCACAGAAAAACCAGAAGGATAAACACGCTGATCAGTTTGAGCTTGATACTTCGAAAATACTGGAACATGAAAAAAGCGAAGGGAACCCAGACCACCAGCGCCAGGGCAAAATCGTTCTCGTCCGCGATATAGCCGCTGCCCACCCGTCCGCTGGCCGCCTCCCCACGCACCACCACGTGAAGGACCTCGCGATTGATCGTCCCCTGGACTGCGAAATACAGGTTGATGAGCAGTACCAACCAGACCAGTTTGTTCAGGCGGTCAAGTGAGTCCACCACGTTGGTGGCGATCAGGAACATGATGAAGGTGATGAGCATGGCTTCGAGCGTGTCATAGGCCATCCTGTTGTTGGCCGCCATGGCGACGCCAAGCGCCATCACGCCGAGGAAACCGAGGTACCCCCAATTGAAGATCGACCACTTGATACTGGTCTTGCTTCGGATAATATAAATGACCCAGGAGATAAGGGTCAGGATCTCCAGCACCATGGCCAGGCGAAGCGGCTGGAGCGCCGGAATGAAATCGTACGGGCGAAGCAGGTTGTACAAGTAGAAGAGATAGATGCCGACCCACGGATTTTTGAGCACCCATATACCAATCACGATGGCGGGAAACACGAACAGCATAACCGGTTGAAACTTTCCCGGCAGCAGCAAAAAAGTCACGGCGGCGGCGACCGAAAGGAGAATCAGCGCCGCATACCCGATCACCTTTCCCGTGATAATCGGAGCGGCTGACTCGATCCCGTGTGGTCGACCGGCTAAGACTGCAGATTTGTCTTCTGTTTCCATAGTGACCTGTGATGGTCGCCGTCATGTGGCGATTCTGAGGGAAACATCTTACCGGCGATGCCGCACGTCAAGTTTTTCTGCCAGCAGCGCAAAATTGGCAAGCGCCCGTTGGCGAAGGTCCCGATGGGCGCGAGCAAGCTCTGCGGCCACCTGCTGCCGGTCATTCCAGAGTCTGCCGAAACCCTCGATCAGCGTCTCCGGCGTCAGATCGTCGATCCCGATCTGCCAATCCGGCCGTCCCAATTCCTTGTAGACGCGTTCCACTTTGGGCATATAGGAGATCCCGAATACCGGCGTGTGGTTGTTCATCGCCAGAATAACACCATGCAATCTGACTCCCAAGATAGCATGGCAATGGGCCATAAGTCCCATTGTCTCCCAGGGGGTGTACTGTCCCTCGATCAGGGATATCCGGTCGCGGCCCGACAGCTCGCTTGCTATTTCCCGGGCACCGGGCCGGTCGTCGAAGCCGCCACCTGTCTGCATAGGTATGAACCATAGATCCGCACCCAGCGTGCCCAGGGCGTATTCGCAGAACCGCACCATGCTCTCTTTCATCACCGGTCTCTTAACATAGTCACCCTGAAGGCAGATGCCGATCCGCGGTCGTTCCGAGAGATGCAGTTTCTCTGCGGCAAGTATCTGATCGATTCGGTCTTTCGGCGCCGGTTCGAGAAGGAATACGAAATCGCCGGTCGTGTGAACCGGTGGTCCGTCGACACCAATTTCGTTCAGAAGCCGGGCGGACTCTTCGTCCCTGACCGTGATCAGATCGACCGATGATAAGGTCTTGCGAAGGAGCTCACGGGACTCGGCGAGGTGCAAAGGTCCAACGCCGACGCCGAAGACTACTACCTGCTTGCCGAGCCGTTTGGCCCAGTCGATCTTAAGGAGGGTCTTACGGAACCAGACGTTGGAATCGGCATGGTCAAAAAAAAGTCCGCCGCCGCCGACTATGAGCGTGTCCATATTGCGGAAGGTTTTCAGAGCCTTACGGTATCCGGCGCGGTCACCGCGCACGAAGCGGTAGAAAAAATCAAACCAGGTGGTGGGCAGGACACTGGGAATCGCCGTGGCAGCGTGAATCCGGGCGGTCGTTTTCACATCTCCGGAAAATACCGCCAGATCGAGGTGCGGACGTTCTTGCTGGAGCTTGCGAAGCTCTCCCAGCATGCAGTGCAGAATGGCTTCATCACCGGTGTTGGCGAAGCCAAAGTAGCCGAGGATCGCGACCAACTGGCGTTTCACGGCAGGCCACCGTCGTCACCGCGTGTTGCACTTGTCCACACGACACCTATGCCGCCTTTGACCTTCTCGGTGACACGATTACGCAGCGATTTGAGTTTCTGAATCTCTTCGTGTGAATAGAACCGACACAAATACAGGAAGAACGGAAACGTGAGAGCGATGAGAAACTTGATTCCCAGCGAGAGCCAGACACCGGGAGGGCGAACAAACCAGGCAATAGCGTACAAGGCTACGGCCACGAGGGTCATGGTGACCAGACGCCCGGTCTGGTACGGGATGTGATACAGCCTCTGGCCCGCGACGAACACCGTGATGAAAAGAAAGAAAAACGAAAGCAACGTAGCCAGAGCGGCGCCCCAAATACCGAGCCATGGGATGAGAATGAAATTGGCGGCCAGGTTCACCGCCGCCGCCATCAGCCCGAACGAAGCCAGATACTTGGTGCGTTTTTGCAGCAGGATGCCAAACTGTGCGTAGGAATAGGCGCCATAGAACATGTATGATACTAAGATGGGCGGAACGTACTGAAACGCGCTCTGGAACTCGACATCGGCGACTATCGCTATCACATCCTTGATCATGACAGACACGCCCAGCGAGAGAAACAACTGGATGAACCAGAAATAGGTGAACACCAGCGCGTAGATGCTCCTGGCGTCCGGTTCTTTCACCAACTCGAATCGCTTGGGGCCCCAGATCTGGAGGAACGGCGCCAGCACCAGAAAGTTTGGCATCATGCCGAATTTGTACGCCAGCGAGTAGATCCCCACGTCCGACAGCGAAGCCAATCGCTGGAGAAAGAAACGATCGCCAAAATTGAGCACGTACATCCCAACCCAGCTCCCCACCAGCGGCACGCTGTACGTGAGAAGAGCGCGGGCGATCTCGCGTGAATACGTGAGCCGGATTCCGCGGAGTGTGGAGATCAGTAGATAGATACCTATCGCCGTGGCCGAAATAAGACTGCTGACGAGAATCCCCCATACGCCCATCTTCAGATAAACGATGAACAGGACATTAAGCGACAGATTCAGAATGAGTCGGATGAGGGAGATGGCCACATACGAGACCGACTTCTGCTTGATCCGAAGCAGTGTCATCGGGATCTCGTTGGCCAGCCCGATGAGCAACGTGAGAAACACCAGGTTGAACAGGCGGCCATTGTCCGGTGTCTTGAACACGAGACTGGATATACCGTCCGAAAGGAAGAAAAGCGGTATGTAGGCGATCCCGGCGACGCACCAGATCGTGATCAGCGCCACCGACACCACCTGATTGCGCTTTTCCTCCTCCTGGTATTCGTAGTAGTAGCGCACCACCGACTGCGAGATCCCCATCGCCAGCAGCGTGCCGACGATATAGGAGGTCAGCTCCAAGAGTTCGAGCGTGCCGTACTGCGCGGTCGAAAGGTAGTGCGTGTAAATGGGGATCATGACGAAGGCGATGGATTTGGACAGCAGGTCCCCGACGCCATAGATGGCGGAGTGTTTGGCGAGATTCTTGACGACGTGGAACATGGGCAGGTGACTCAATGCCGTGCGGATGACGGATCCGCCGCCGGGGCGAGTTTTCCGGCGCGATATTCGGCGACGCGGCGTGACATCACCTCTTCTACCATATGCGCGCCGGCATCCCAACTGTACTGGCGTTCAACTTTGCGCCGACCGTTGGCCGCCAGTCGCTCCCGTAGCTCTCTGTCACGCACCAGATGCACCACCTGCCGGGCAAACTCAGCCGCGTCATCAGCCACCATGACATCTTCGCCCGGGCTCACCTGGATTCCCTCGCAGGCCATACTGGTGGCCACCACCGGTTTCTGCATGGCCCAAGCCTCGAGAATCTTGTTCTTAATTCCGGCGCCCGAGCGGATCGGGCAGACGTAGATCATCGCTCTGTCGAAATACTCGCGAATGTCGTCCACGCCACCCGTGACGGTGATCCCCAACTCGGCGCTGTGCAGCGCTGCAACTTCTTTCGACGGATACCGCCCGACGATCAGAAGTGAAATGTCCGGGATCTCTTTGCGAATGAGCGGATAAACTGATCTGGTGAAATACAGTGCCGCCGATACGTTCGGTCCGTAGCTCATCACGCCGGTAAAGATCAGCACCGGCCGTTCCGTGTTGCGCGATGCGCCCGGCCGGTAGAACTCACTGTCGACACCATTTGGTACGACCGTGACGCTTGTCTGCGGACAGAGGGGCCGCAGCGCCTCGGCATCCTGGTACGACACCATGATAATGTCGCGGGATTTGGCCAGTTCCCTTGTGACCATGCGACGCATCATCATCCACTCTTTGACCACTCGCGCTTTTTCAACCAGCCTTTTGGTCTCGCGGATACGTCTGGCCGTGGCCACCACCGGGTTATCGACGATATCGAACACCACCGGTATTTTGGTCACCGGGTCCATATACCGTTTCATCCCCCAGCCGAACATGTAGACCACATCGATTGTGCTTTCATCGATACGGCGAAGGATCGCCCGCTGGACATCGTCCCAGTAACCGTCGCAGTTGAAATAATCAAAGTAGTCGATGGGGGCACGCCAGATCTCCATGAACCGATCCATCGTTGAGCGCGAACGCTGCTGCATCGGACGGGAATCGGTCGCAAATAATTCCACCGAGGCAAATCGGCTGGACAGATGTTCTATCGCCGGGGCGATCATTTCCTGGCGGGCATGGCCGAGCCAGTGAATGGTATGGCGCTGCCGAACCGCCATAAACAGATTGTACATCCGGAGCTCCGCGCCGCTGAGGACCGGATAGAGTACCCGTGGTGTGACCAGCAGTATATTCATGATACGCGACTCGTGAGGAGTGGCAGGATTTCCATACTGATGACCGGCTATTCCGCCAGATCCAGAAAGAGCTCGCGGCGGATAAGCGGTTTGGTGGTCACCGCGGGAAGCGTGTTGCGGTTCAGCAGATATGGCTCGGAATCGGCGCGCACGTTGCCCCACCAACTGGTGCAGGCGTAACTATACCCCAACCGCTTGAGCAAAGGCGAAAACCGCGCATACCCCGCCACGTCGTAGCCATACGGGTACGCAAACCCGGTCACCGGCTTGCCGACCTGACGTTCGATCTCTGCCTTTCCCTCGATCAGTTCCGCCTCCGCCGCTTCGTGACTGATGAAACTCATGTTTGGATGTGACCGGGTGTGCGCCGCAAACTCGAAGCCGTCGTTCGACATCTCGCGTATTTGGTCCCAGGTCAGCGGAGACTTGTCCGGTTTCGGCGAGCCGGCATCGGCATTCAGCGCCCTGCCGATATCGGATAACAGTTGCTGCTTGCGGCCATCTTCGAGCACCATCAGGGCTCCGGATACCCGGTCCTGCACCCGGCTCCGCGAGAGGTTGTCGTTCCCCAGCTTTTCCGGCAGGCGTAGATTATCAGATCCCAACAACTGTCCGAGTTGCTTTGGTTCCACCCTGGTTAGATCGGCTGCACGGACCAGATCGGCCAGATCCTCCCACCACAGTGTCATGCGACCGTTGATCCAGTCGGTCAGCAAAAAGACGGTGGCCCCCACACCATACTTTCTGAGTATTGGGAAGGCGAGTGAATGAACCGACTTGTAGCCGTCATCGAAGGTTATCGCGACGGTGTTCTGAGCAAGCCCCCCCTTCTCCCGCATTTCTTCGACTGCCTGCTGGACGGTCATGGTACGGATGGTCTCGGCCAGCACGCGTATATGGGCCTCGAAATGGGCACTGCTCAACTCGCCGCTCAGGGGCAATGCCGGCTTGCCCGGTCCCGGTGCCGGAGACAAGTCGTGATACATCAAGATGAGCAGCCGTTTGTTCAGGCTGGTCACCACGTGATAACGCAAGCGGTAATACCCGATGCCGGACAGTATGGTCTTAAGGAATGTTCTCACGCCATTCGCTCCGATATACCTCTATTCATCGGCAGAACGTTCATCTCTACCAGATGTCTTCGGCCGCCCCGCTTTCCTCCCTGCACCACTACTATCTAATTACCGCCGAGGAACTTGTCAATGCCCTTCCGCATAAACAGTCTGTCGGGACATTCGTTCCGATTGCCCCAATTTGTTCCGCAGCGAGTTCTGGTTGACTTGGACCGGGCGTTTGGCTAATTGCGGGCGCAGGCGCTAATGCCAAATGATTCACGACTATGAGTATACAGTACCGTAGACTTGATTTCCATGCCGAGGGCCCCCAAGGGCTATTTGATCTGTACGCCGCCACATACGGCAGTTCTCAGCCTCTCGAGCGCCGCTGGCAATGGCAGTACATAAGCCATCCGAGAAGTTCCGAGGTGGTGGTACTGGTGGCCGAGGCGGATGGCAAGCTGGTGGGGACATTGTCGCATTTTCCATCGGACGTCCTGATTGGCGGCGCGCGTTATCCGGGGTTCTTTGCTTCGGATTCCATGGTGCACCCCGAGTACCGACGTCGTGGCATCATGGATACGCTCCTGAAAACCTGCGCCGATACTCTGCCGCTCATGTACGCCAAAGGGACCACCGACAGCATGTACGGCGTTCGGCTGAAATTCGGTTTCCGTCCAGTTTTGCCTAACGGCTACCTGCTCAGTATTGTCGCCCCGTCCGGGTGGGCCCTTTCCAAGCTCCGGCTGATGCGCGGCGACGGTCACGAAGACCGGCTTGCCGAATCGGCGGATTCCGAGTTTCGCTTTGTCGATTCTGTCGGTCCGGAATTTGACGAGTTCTTTCAACGGGCAGCCCCGCGATATCCGGCGATAGTCGTTCGCGACGCTGCTTACATGACGTGGCGATATCTGCGCCATCCGTACAAACGATACCATGTCATCTACCGGACGGTCGACGGCAAACTGTCGTCGGTTCTGGTGCTGCGAGTGGCGGGACGGATTGGCCATATCGTGGATATCGTGTGGGATATCGGCGCCGGCGATGAACCGGACGCCGCGATACGCTTTGCCAGGAAATGCCTCAGACGAGCCGGCTTCACCAATTTGTATTGCTGGTGCACGTCGACAGAACTGCGGCGGCGATTGGCCCGCCGTTGGTTCTACGATCTCAAGGAGACTCATCGCCTCACGATGTTCGCCTCGCCCGAGATACTGGACAGGGTCGCAGGAGGGGGGCGGATTCACCTGGTGGACGGGGACGGTGACTTCGAATTCCTGTAAGACGTGCCCAGGCAGATGTGCTATTTGGTCGGTGTCCTGTCGACCGGCCTGCTCTGCATCTTCTTCACTACAGCCCGCGCGAATTTTCGCGCGGAGCGGACCGCCAGATAGAAGAGGGACCTGTTGCTGCTGCGAAAGAACTGCAGAGTCACGTCGCGCCGTTCTTCACTAGTCCAGTGGTACTTGTACGGCTCGTCTCCTCTGAGCATATCAAACTCCCGACATCCGCGCGCGGTTAATGCCTCAACCATATACGCCATCACCACATGCCCCATGCTCACTTTGGGATCGACCGTCGTGCTCATCCCCATGACATACCCATAGTGTACCCCGCGATGGTCAAAGCCGTAGGTGGCTGCCAGGGGGGTCTCATCCAGATACAGCACAAATAGCCCCACCTGTCCTTTGGGGAAATACCGTTCGGAGATCAGCTCATGAAAACGGCGAAACGATGGGCTGGCAAAACTCCCCGGGAGCCCGCGTGCCTGCCACGCCCGTTGATGCAGATCCACCAACGTCCCCATGAAGCGCGGCAGATCGTCGGTGCGGGTGCATTGTTCGAAATGGAGGTTTCCTTTGGCCTCCAGCATTCGTCGGCTCTTGCCCACGTTATAGCGGGTTTTGCTTCCCAAACTCGCCATGAACGTCTGAGCGTCGTTCGGCAGAAGGATGTACGGACAAGAGGTGATGTCCGCAATTTCGGCTACAGCGCATCTCGGTTCCTCCCCTGCCTGTTTCCGGAAAATGGCCAGCGCGGTCGAACCGGCATCCATGGCGTCGAGCCGAATTACATCCCACTCTCTCGTCAGCGGACCCCAGAGATATCGCCAGATAGCCGCAGCCGCCTCGAAAGCGTGTCCTTCGTCAAGCAGCAGGTCCAAATGGTCCGGGCAGGCCTCGCCGCTCCCCAGTATCCGCAATTCGCGCAGCGGTACCATGCCGTAGTGACGGCGTGTCTGCACGTAAAACGGGCCAAGACCCACCAGTTTGTCCTCCCGGTATACTGCCAGCAGCAGCAAGGGCTGCCGGTTGAGATAGACGCCGAGCCAGACAGATAACCAATCGAAGGTCAGGAAAAGGGGCTGACGTCGACATCGCGCCAACAAGCCGTCCCATTCACGCGCGAGCTCGTTGAACGCGGCAATATCCCGAAAAACCCGAATACTGTACACCGTTCCGATCCTAACAAAATAACGATTTGCGCGACAATAGGTTGTACTGAACCTGCACGTTGGTCATTGTCGGCATTATCAGGGAATTGCCCAACCTGGAGCCTGACTTTGGCCAACGATATGTCTGAGTATAGTCTCTGTCAAGCAATGCGGAGACTAACCGCCAAATAGCGAGGGCCAACTGACTACTCTTCTGATAAGCGTTGCTTCTTTGCCCGGAAACGATAATTTACCTACGTGGACCTATTTTGTTAAAACGACTTACAGAACCGGATATTCATGTTTGGATGTTTTGCCGCCGTCGGCTCTGCCGCCTTGGCGTTGACAGAAGAAAAAATTTCCTCCCTCTGGCCGCTTGATTCCGACCGTCAACTGCTGACGGTTTCACCCCAGGTTAAGCTGGCTCGTTTCGTGCCCAAAAGGTTCAGCGGTGATCCGGGATTTGTCCGGTCCCAGGACATGCAGGTCGTAGTATGTATCGATGGCTATCTGATAGCTGACAGTTCGGTTGCCCATAGCGGGTTGGTCCGACAAGCAGCATTGTTCGCCGAGGAGTGCAGGCGAGTCGGCACGTATGAAGCGCTGCGTTCACTCGAAGCCGGAGCGTTCACGATTCTGGTGGTCGACCTGTTTCGCCAGGAGTTCTTCGCCGTCGGCGACCCGTTCGGTTCACTCCTGACTTTCCATAGCCATCTGCGTGATGGCTGGTTGGTTTCAACCAACCCCCTGTCACTGGCCAAGTCGGGTCTGATCGACCTTGAGCCCGATATGACGGCCCTGGCGCAGTGGGTTCAGTTTGGTTACGCTTTTGGCGATCGCTATGCGGTTCGCGGCATCAAACTGCTTCAGATAGGGCAGTTGATCCGTTTCAACTTGAGATCGCTGCAGGGCGAGGTGCCATATGAGCCCAACATCGTCTGGAACGTACCACAGCATGCCCGGACACCGTCGCCCGATGAAGTCGCCGACAAGTTTCTGGCTTCCTGTCGCCTTTTACAGAGGATCGACCCTCGGCCGGCTCATCTCCAGAGTGCCGGGCTGGACTCGCGTCTCATTCTGGCCGCCTGGCCTGACGGATACAATCCGCCATGCTATACCTATGGCGATCCGACCTCCCACGAGATACCGATTGCGCGTTCCATTGCGGACGCCCGAGGTTCCGCGTGGATACACACCTGGCAACACGGCGACGAGGTGGCGGAGAATATCGAGACGATGTTCCGTGCCGGCGGCAACATGATGTGGCCGGACCGCCTGTTCGCCGCCCGCGAAATGGTGCGCAACGGACACTGCGGAGTGCTCGACGGACTGGCAGGTGACGCCTGTCTCGGAGGTTCCCTGTATGGATTCAACCGTTTCTTCCCTCGATCAGGAAGGTGGGGGAACCTGTTCTCTCGCTTGATCGACGAAAGGGTTTCGCGCGTCGGCATTGACCGGCTTGCCGAGGTCATTTACACAGCCGTTTTGCAGGTGCACGACCTCGAATCGCTCCGCCCATATGTCACCAGTGATTTCATTGCCGCGGTAAGGGCCGAGAAGCTCCGGATTCTCGAGGATATCCATAGCGAGTTGAAACTGCTACAGCCCGCCAACTCTGATTCGGTAGCGTTGCTCTGGCGCAATGTGCTTCTGAACAACCGCGGCCCCCACATGACCATACTGCAGAGTGTCATGTGCCGAACGAGTGTCAACGTCTATACGCCATTCGTAAACGACCGGGCCTTTGTCACCCTGCTTATGGGACTCAAGCCGGAATATATTGCTTATCACCGGCTCTATCTGAAGGTGTATCGCAGGCGGTTTCCGAAATACGCGGACCTTCTCTGGAACGCTAGCCTGCTGCCGGTACGCCGCCCGGTGCTGAATCATAAACTCTCCTTGGCGTTGGTTGCCCGCGGCATAACGATCCCCTTCGTTTCCGGCAGGGCTGGGGGGCGCCAGCGCGATCCCAACGGCTGGGCAATTTGGCTCCAGGAGAGCCGGGCACTCAGAGAGTATGCTTCTGATTGTCTTCAGAAGGGGGCCGTGCTTGATTCAAATCGAGCTGCGAATACGTTTCGGGAGATCGCCGAGGGGCGACGCGAGGGGGGCGGCAAATTATTCCATCTCGCTGCCGTGGCCCGTTGGCTGGCTCTGGCAAGGTCCTGAACGACACCGGTTCGTTCGATCTTACGCTCTATCGACCGCCGATTCCGATCATGCAATGGTGAGCTTCTTCTGCCGATGTATGACATAGTGCGGGCGCCAGCTCCGGTTCCTGGCGGTATCGTTACGGCGAAAGGTCACCGATCATAATGTACGGGCAACTCGTAGCTTGCGGCTCGGCCGCGCGGTTACTCAGTCACGAATATCTCCTTAAGGCCTGGCCAATCAAGTCCCATACCGAGATCATCGCTCCTCATCCGGAGATCGTTCTCGCCCGTTTCACACCCCCACAGACCGAGCACGAAACGTCATTCCTCTGGTCGGATGACAAAGCGGTGCTCGTTTCGGTCGACGGTTTTCTTCTGACTGACCGCATCCGCCTATCCGCTCCCCACAGCCAGCACGCCATATCGTTCGCCAATCTTTGCAGTGGTGAGGGGTATGAGGCCGCCTGGCGGAGTATCGTCGCCGGGTCGTTCAACCTGGTGGTGGTTGATCTGTCGCGGCATGAACTGCACGTGACCAAAGACCACATTGGTACGTTCTCTCTTTACCACAGTCCAGTCGATGGGGGCTGGTTGTTGTCATCGAACCCGGTGGCGCTGGCATTAACCGGCTTGGTGAACACGGAGATCGACCTGACCGCCTGCGCCGAATGGGCGTTTATCGGCTACACCATCGGTGATCGCTACATGACGAAGGGAATCAGGAACGTCAGGCCCGACACGGCATTCCGCTGGGACCTCATCGGCGCCAAAGGGGGATTCGACGCCAATCCGGATTCTCCATGGAACATTCTGCCCGACCGCAAGTCCCCTCCTGTCGACGATGCCATCGATAGTCTGGTCGAAGCATGCCGGCGCGTCAGTCTGGTCGACCCCGCGCCCGCCAATTTCCAGAGCGCCGGATGGGATTCGCGGGCTATCCTGGCCGCCTGGCCCGACAGTTACAATCCAACCTGCTATACCTATGGCGACCCCGATTCACACGAGGTGCATATCGCCCACACCGTGGCAGATACGCGCGCGTCCCGGTGGGTGCATGTATGGCCCGGCGGCGACGAAGCTGCGCACCACCTGGAAACGTTGTTCGACATGACGGGACACATCGTATTTCCGGATCGGTATTTCACAGCGAGGCAGATGCGCCAGGATAGCCACACCGGCGCGCTGGACGGATTCATCGGCGGGGTGCTGGTCGGCCACGGGTATTACACGTGCGACCGCCATTTCTCACCTGTGGTGCGCGTGGTCCGCTTAGCGGGCCTCTATCGCGATCAGAGTGTGTCGGCGGTCGGTTTCGACAGGGTTGCTGAAGCGCTGTTGGATGATATTCAGGAGATTTCTGATCCGGCCGAGCTTTGTCGATATGTCACGTATGACGTGAGCGGCGCGTTGAACCGCGAAAAACCGGGCATCCTTCAGGATATTCGCGATGAGTTGACGCGTCTCAAGCAGAGTTCGGATTCGCTGTCGGTGCTGTGGCGAAACTTCTTCATGGCGAACCGAAGCGCCCACGCCATCGTCCAGCAGGCGGTTCTGAGTCGGGCGTTTGTGCACATCTACTGCCCGTTCTCCGGCGACCTGGATTTCCTGCGGCTACAGATGCGGATTCGGCCCGCGGACGCCGCGCATCATCGCTACTACCGCGAGATCTATCGCCGGAAATTTCCAAAGTTCGGCAAAATCCTCTATGGCGACAGCCTGATGCCGCTCCATGTGGCACCTCTGCGTCACCGGATCTCGCGCATGATCATTGAAGAAGGGTACACCATTCCGGGCCTGACCGCCAACGCCAATGGGCGGGAGCGGGATGCCAATAGCTGGGGGCGGTGGCTGCGCCAGAGCGAGCGGCTTCGGCTGACCACGCTGCAACTGCTTCGCGACGGCGGCATGATCGACGAGCAGCGAGCCGCCACAACTCTGCACGAAGTCTGCAACGGCTCACGCCGATGGTTTGGCAAACTGTTCCATCTGGCGAGTATCGCCCGATGGATGTCGCTTTCAGGAAATAATTCCGGCTATTGACGTTGCTGGTCGCTGGTCGTGTCCGAACGGGGGGAATCGGTATCGGGATCCCGTTCCAGCACAGAGCCATCACCGCGGTGCAGGCCGTTGATCGCTTGTTCGTAGAGATACCCGAACAACCGGCGGTTGTCGTACTCTCTCAGCACCACCCGGCCGGGGTTGCCGGCAACAAGACAGCCGTCGGGTACAGATCGCGACAGAATACAGCCGGGGGCGATAGTGACGCCATTCCCGATCTGGATAGGTCCCGAAATAACCGCACCGGTTCCTATCCAGACGTTATCGCCGATAGTCGGCAGGCCAACCGCTCCCTCGGTCTGACCTATCCCGATTGTCACGTTGTGGGTCAGACTGCAGTTGGCACCGATCGTGGTCGGTCCGATATAAATGGTGCCGATATGACCTATGTAGAGACCCGGACCGAAGCTGCCATCCTCAAGGCTCATGTGGTAGAACATCTTCATCCAGCAACTCAATACCAGATGGATCAACTTGAACGGAAGCCCCAGGAATCTGTTCGCTTTGTAGACGCGGCCAGCCCAGGCGCCGAAGCGGTAAGCCATGACGCAGTGAAAGCCGTAATTGAATACCCACGTGAACAGCCGTCGCAGCATCGACGGACTCTCTGTCCCATGAGTTATGCGGTAATATTTCCGTCGGTCGGTCTTGAAATACTTGACGTTCGCCATTACCGTTTGTGTCCGTTGCGCCATCCGATTCGCATCTCAATTCAGTATATCGACCTTTTCAATCTCTTGTCAACGGTGATGACCAAAACCGGACAATCGTGCTTCCATAACCCTGCAGGCCTGATTAAAGTTGCAATCGCTCATGCAAACAACTACCTTTGCCACCGTTGTCCGGGTCGGGCCGTGTCCCGACAGGCATGTGTAAAGGAATGATGCATTGGAGCTTACGAAAGACAGTCTGAAAATCGATGCGGCCCGAGTGGCCGATGACCTCTGCGTGGCCATCCGTCGCCAAATTCGCGGAAAAATGAAGAAAACCGGCGCCGTCGTTGGTGTCTCCGGAGGGATCGATTCGTCCGTGTGCGCTGCCCTTTGCAGCAAGGCGCTGGGCCCAGAGCGAGTCCTTGGGGTCATGATGCCGGAGCAGGACTCATCGCCCCAAAGCGAGAAACTGGCCCGCCTTCTGGCTACGACATTCGGGTTTGAAGTGATCAAAGAGGATATCTCCGCTGGTTTGGCGGGACTCGGCTGCTACCAGAAGCAGGATGAAGCGATTAGAGCGGTGTTCCCCGAATTCGACCGGTCATGGCGCTTCAAGATCACCATCCCGACCAATATCCTCGAGAAAGAGACGTTCAATTTTTTTCACCTGACCATCGAGAACAAAGCAGGTGAGACCAGGACCGCCCGTATGCCGGTACAGCCGTACCTGCAGGTGGTGGCGGCCACCAATCTCAAACAGCGCCTCCGTATGACCACTCTGTATTATCATGCTGAGCGTCTGAACCGTGCGGTGATAGGGACCGGCAACAAAGACGAGCACGAACAGGGGTTCTTCGTAAAGTATGGCGATGGCGGCGCCGACCTGAAACCGATAGCCCATTTGTTCAAGATGCAGGTGTTCCAACTGGCCGAATATCTGGGCGTGCCGAAGGAAATTGTCGGCCGAACGCCCACTACTGATACCTACAGCGCCGAGGTCACCCAGGCGGACTTCTTCTTCGGGCTTGACTTCTATCGGATGGACATGCTCTGGTATGCGCTGGAGCACAACATTCCGGCGGCGAAGACGGCCAGGGTGCTGGGGCTGAGCGTCGAACAGGTGGAGCACGGGTACGCCAACATTCAGCGCAAGATCACGGCCACCGAGCCGCTGCGGATGGCGCCGCTTCATGCCGATGAAACCGAGTGAGGAGAAACGACACGAGATGGCTGTAGATACACAAACGCTGCGCAGCGAACTGCGTCAATTCGTCGTAGATTCGTTTTTGATCGGTGAAGAGGACGCCGGCTTCGGCGATGCTGATTCGTTCATGCGGTCCGGCATTATTGATTCCACCGGCATTCTGGAACTCACCGCGTTTTTGGAGCAGAGATACGGCGTGACGGTTGAGGACAACGAAATGGTGCCCACGAATCTCGACTCGATAGAGAACCTGGTAACCTATCTCACACGCAAGCTGAGCTGAGCCGCGCGGTCCGCGATGCAGCCGGCGTGCGGCTGTGTACAGCCCATCGGCCGATGAGTTGGTCCCATGAATGTACTTGAGCTTCTGGAACGAACCGCCGTTGCCCACCCCCAACGAGTGGCGGTCACCGACCAGGAGCGGCAGATAACATACCGAGAACTGGCGAACGAAGTTGCCAACGTCGCGACTCATCTGACGAAACTTCCACTTCCGTCCGGCGCACGCGCGGCAATCCTGTACACCAACAGTATCGAGTACGTGGTCGCCTACTTTGCGGTATTTAAGGCTGGCCTGACAGCTGTTCCGCTCGACACCTCACTCACGCCGGACAGCCTCGCGTATATACTGGCCGATTGCCAGGTTCAAGTGCTCATTTGCGAACCCAGATTCAAGCGACATCTCAAGCGGATACTGCCGGTCGGTTCGTCGGTCCGGTATCTGGCGATTGACGCGACCGTATCGCTTGACCATACTGGCGTATCGGTTCTTCCGTTCAAGACTATGCGGTTCGCTTCGGCACAAGAAGCAGATGCGAGCATTACCGGCGCGCCCGCTGTCTCGATGATTCGCAGAGACCGGACGCACGAGTTGGCGGCGATATTTTACACGTCCGGAAGCACCGGCGCCTCGAAAGGGGTGATGCTGTCACACCTGAATCTGGTGTCGAATACGCTGGCGACGGTTGAATATCTCCGACTAACGTCCGACGACAGTGTCATGGTGATCCTGCCGTTTTACTATATCTACGGCAACTCTCTGCTGCTGACCCACGTCGCCGTTGGCGGACGCTGCGTGATAGACAACCGGTTCATGTATCCGGAAGTAGTGCTGGACACGATGGGGGCCGAACGGGTGACCGGATTTTCCGGCGTACCTTCGAACTTCATGATCCTGCTCAACAACTCAACCTTCACTACTCGCAAGCTCGAATCCTTGCGATACTTCACCCAGGCCGGCGGGGCGATGGCGCCTGAAGTCACGCGCCGCCTGATGGACGCGTTTCCACACAAACAGATCTTCATCATGTACGGCCAGACCGAAGCTTCACCGCGTGTCTCATGGCTGCCGCCTGAGCGACTTGCCGAAAAACTGGGCTCGGCCGGCATCGAAGTACCGGGTGCCAAAGTTACAATCCGCGATGACCAAGGCAGAGTGTTACCCGCAAACGAAGTCGGTGAGCTGGTGGTTGAGGGGGACCTGGTGATGATGGGGTACTGGAACCAGCCGGAAGAAAGCCGACAGGTACTCAAAAATGACTGCCTGTACACCGGCGACCTGGCTCGCATGGATACGGATGGTTACATCTTCATCGTCGGACGGAAAAAGGAAATCATCAAGACCGGCGGCAATCGGGTCAGCGCGAAGGAAGTTGAAGAGTGTTTGTTGGAGCATCAGAAGATATCCGAGGCCAGCATCATTGGGGTTCCTGATGATATCCTGGGCGAAGCAATTCGTGCCGTTATCGTGCTCAAGCCGGGCATGACCGCCGACACCAGCGAGATCAAGAGCCACTGCAAGCGGAAGCTGGCCGATTTCAAAGTGCCCAAGCAAATCCGGTTTGTGGAACAACTCCCGAAGTATCAGTCCGGCAAGGTGAACAAGATGGCCCTGAAGGAGCAGTCGTGAATCTCGCACGCTTCACGCCATCTCGCCGCCGCCTGCCTCTGCCCACTCTTAATCCCACCCCAAGGGGTGGGGTACCCCGACGCTTGCGGCGGGAGATTGCTTGGGATACTCTTGTTCGTTGTGGCGGGTCTTACAGTCGCCGGTTATATCATCACCGCACTTCGACTCCGCTCAGTGTGACGATGACACAGCATATTGGCATTGACGTGCGGCCGTGTGACCCGCCACTTTTTCAACAGTCCCCAAGGGGTGGGGTACCCCGCCGCTCATGTCCCGAGCGCGGTCGAAGAATCGCGGCGGGCAACAGCGATGTCTTGAACATCAGGTAATCTCCATGTGCGGCATAGCAGGATTCTTACAGTTGGGCCAACCGGCGACACTCGATCGCGAACTGCTTGCGCGTATGGTATCAACCATCAGACACCGCGGCCCCGATGAATTCGGTGCCTATTTCGATAACCGCTGCGCCATCGGCCACGCCCGACTCTCGATCATCGACCTCTCCTGCGGCCAGCAGCCGCTATCTAACGAGGATGGCTCGCTGTGGATCGTCTTCAACGGTGAAATCTACAACTACATTGAATTGCGTCCGGAACTCGAGAAGCTGGGGCACCGGTTCCGCACTCACTCCGACACGGAAGTGATAGTTCATGCGTATGAACAATGGGGGAAGGAGTGCCTGAATCGTTTCAATGGCCAATGGGCGTTTGCGATTTATAACACGAAGAGCCAGTCCCTGTTTCTCTCACGAGACCGAATGGGGAAACGCCCGATCTTTTACACGACACACCAGGGACGTTTCTATTTTGCGTCCGAGATCAAAGCGATCTTCTGTGACCGCTCGATTCCACGCCGTCTGGACCGTCACGGTCTGAGCGAAATCTTCACCTGGTGGACCACCGCGCCACCCCGCACGGCCTTCGAAGGGATCAGCGAGATGGAGGCGGGAAGTTGGCTTGAGGTGAAGGAGGGGAAGGTCACGACCGGTCGATACTGGAATCTGTTGTTCCCGGAACAGTTCGACCGCAACCGCTCCGCCGATTCCTGGGCTGAAGAATTGCATGCACTGCTTGTCGACTCCGTGCGCCTTCGGCTGCGTGCCGATGTGCCAGTCGGTGCCTACTTATCCGGTGGGCTCGATTCCTCCGCCACCACGGCGCTCATCCGGAATTTTACGACCAATCGGGTCGAGACATTCTCGATCGCCTTTCATGACAAGGCGTACGACGAATCCGGCTATCAGAACGAGATGGCGCAGTTCCTTGGGACGAGCCATCACCAGATAAAATGCAGCTATCAGGATATTGCCACGGCGTTCCCCAGGGTCATCTGGCACACCGAACGGCCAATTGTCCGGACCGCCCCAACCCCCATGTATCTGCTGTCAGGCTTAGTGCACCAGCACAATTTCAAAGTAGTGCTGACCGGCGAAGGGGCCGATGAACTGTTCGGCGGCTACGACATCTTCAAGGAGACGCTGATCCGACGGTTCTGGGCGCGGAATCCTGATTCCCAGTGGCGCCCGCTTCTCCTGCGCCGCTTGTATCCTACGCTTCCGTTATCCCCCGCGCGGGCTCGGTTTTATCTCGAGGAGTTCTACAGGGCAGGTCTGAAGCAATTCGACTTATACCACTACTCGCACATGCAGCGCATAAATACGACCAGTCGTATCAGAGACTTTTTCACGCCCGATGTCAAAGCTTCATTGACTGATTATGATCCGGTACAGGCATTCGGTCGCGATCTCCCTGCCGCCTTTTACAAGTGGCATCATCTGGCCAGGGCGCAGTATCTGGAAGCACGCTCGCTTTTGTCCGGCTATCTGTTGTCGTCGCAGGGGGACCGGATGGCGGCCGCTAACGCAGTCGAGGGGCGGTACCCGTTTTTGGATCACCGGGTGATCGAATTCGCGGCGACAGTGCCCCCCTCGCTCAAACTGCTCGGTCTGACGGAAAAGTACATTCTGAAGAAGGCGATGTCCAGGGAGCTGCCGAAAAGCATCCTGTCACGTGTTAAGCAGCCGTATATGGCGCCGGATTCGAATAGCTTCACGCAGGCGGATTCTCCGGCCTACATTGCCGAGGCGCTGTCGCCGGATGCCGTGAAGCGTGTGGGAATCTTCAATCCGGTGATGTTAACCAAGCTGCGGGAGAAATGCACGAAGCTTTCGCACGCGCATTTGTCATTCAAGGACAACATGTCGTTTATCGGGATACTGTCGACGCAGTTGCTGGCGGAGCAGTTTATCGACAACTTCACGCTTGGCACCCCGGTTCCGCGCGAGGTGTTCAAGACCTGGGTGGATAATGCCGCGTAGAAAACACTACCTCCCGGCCTTCACCGCCTGCACCCCCTGCTTCTGCCAGGCGACCCAGACCGGCTTAAAGAACTCCATAAACCGGCGAGCCACTTCCTGATTCCCCTTCAGATTCGGATGTGAATCTTTTGGATTCTCCCGGCGGTATTCGTCCCTGAGCACGTTGTTGCTGTCGGCCAGAATGTCGAACAGGTCGAATATGACAAAGTTGTCAAGGCCGGTTTCCTTCTTGTACGACGGCAGATACTCGCCCATCAACCACTGATTGAACGCGCGGCCACGCTTGGCTGCCTCAGGATTTGTCTCCGGCGCCGCCATCGGTGGATAGGTCATATAAACAAACAGCTTGTCCGGATATTTCTGCATCTCTTTGCTGATCGAAGCAAACGCCGCCTTATAATTCTCAGTCGTCCGTTTCTTGTCGGTCGGATTCCCCGCGCCACTCCCCTCGGACTCGACATAGCTGTTCGGATAACAGGATTTGAACATCACGATGTCGTTCGTCTTGCCGTCAGTGTAATACAGATTCGGGTGCGCCTTGAACATGAAAATGCGCTGCATATCGGCAGTAAACTTCGTCGTCCAGTCGCACATATCCGTATTCTGACCCACCTCATCGCCGTAGGTGGCCCCTTTCACCGCTACCCCCAGTTGCGCCAGACTGTCCCTCAGCCCACCATCGTACAAGAATCCTTTACCGACTGAATGGTGCAGGTATACCATTCGGGTCGGCATGTTCAGCTCGGTGATATCTGTCAGATAATTTATGACCTTCGATGCATCCCTGACCTGGCTCTGCAGGTAATTCACCGAGCGTCTCATGGTCAGCCATTGGTAGGCGAAAAACAATCCAACCAGATTGCCGATGATTGAAATCGCCAGAATGATCGGTATGATCTTGTTCATATGTGTTCTCCTCGTTGGGTGCAATTCGGCCAACAGACCGAACGGGTCACAGTGTAACATACAACGACACTACCGCGTTCAACAAGCACTTTGGCTAAGCCACGTCCGTCCGCCCGATCGGTGGTGCTTCTAACCCGGGCGATGCTGTTTTGTTCCGACAGGTCGGGGCTACAGCTATTGGCTTCTTGACAAGAGACAGATTTATTGATAATCTGGACTAAAGGAGGCTTCGTGCGGGTCCGTTTGAAGGACTGATTATCAACGGCCGACATTCAGAGTAAAGCCTGCTTCCGAGGGACCGATGCCGGTTTCAAAGCAACAGACAACTGTCACCGAATCGTCGACAGTGGTGCTTCGAAAGGGATCACTGTTTGTCGAGGCAGTCTCCGGGCTGGAGAACCTGTCACGGCACGCTGCGGCGTGGAACGAATTAGCGTGGGCGTCACCCCAGCGACTGCCTATGGCCTCGTACGCGTGGGTGGTGTCTTATTTCGATCAGCTCCTCTCTCCGGGCAGTCAGTGGATCTGTTTCTTTGTCTATGATGGCGCCATGCTGCTCGGAGTCCTGCCGCTTGAGATCGGGTATCGGCGGTCAGCGGGAATCAGCCGCCTGACGCTCAACACCCCCCTGTCGCCACATACGTGTTCAGTCGACCTGCTCCTGAAAGCAGGACGAGAATCAGAAACGCTCGAATTGTTGATTGAAGGGCTCGCTAAGGCGGTCCCATCCTGGCAGCAACTGGAACTGAAATGCATCCCTGACCTGTCACCGTCGGTGCCGACACTCTCTTCGACGAGGTTGGCCCTGGTGATCTCTACACTATCAGGATTCGGAGCCTATATTCCGGTGGACGGCAGCTATCAGAAATACCTCGACAGTCTGAGTCGGAATTTTTCCCACACCCTGAGACGGGTAAACCGTAAGCTGTCGTTCCTGTCTGATGTACGTGAACTCTTTGTCGAACGAGAAAACGTGCGTCCGGAACACCTTGACCGGTTTTTGGATGTTGAGGCAACAGGATGGAAAGCGGCCGTCGGCACCGCCATAAAGCAATCGGACCAGTTGATTAGTTTCTACCGCGCTCTCACGGCTCGCCTGGCTGAACTGGGGTGGCTTGAGTATCATTTCCTGGAAGCCGAAGGGAAGACAATCGCTGCGCATCTGGCCGTGCGCATGGGACGGTCGCTGGTGCTGCTGAAGATCGGCTACGATGACGCGTATGCCGCGTATGCCCCGGGCAACAATCTCATGGCTCGTGTTGTCGAGTGGGCATTTGCGCGGTCGGATATTGACGAAATCAACTGCCTGACCGATATGGCTTGGCACCGAAACTGGCAGATGCCGAAGCGTGCCTACTATGACATCCGCCTGTATCGAAAATCCCCACAGGCTTTCATGACGGGGTATCTGCCTGAACGGGTCCGGCGCACGGTCGCTGACCTGCCCGGTGTGAGTGCACTTGCCCGAATACTCCGCAAGCGTAGATCTACCGGGTCGGGACCATCGCACGGCGGAGCTTGATTATCCAACCGACTCGCGTATCTTGATATTGATGCAGTTACTTCGCGTTTCCGTGATTATTCCGACATTCAACCGGGCGCATCTGATAGCCAGGGCGCTGAACTCCGCGCAGCGTCTGTTGGTCGATGGTGACGAGATCATTGTCGTTGACGATGACTCAAAGGACAACACGGAGGAGATCGTTCGTCGTTATGGTGAGCCGGTCCGCTATTTTCGTATCCCCAACAACGGCGCTGGACGGGCCCGGAATTTTGGTGTCGGTCAGAGCCGAAATGAACTCGTGGCGTTTTTGGATTCCGACGACGAATGGATGCCGCACAAGCTGCAACTGCAACGCGCGGTCATGCAGGCTCGTCCGGATTTGCTGTTCTGCTTCTCCAATTTCGCCGTCACCGACACAAGCGGCCGCCCGTTGCGTCGCTTTCTGATTCACTGGAATAATGACCACCGTGGGTGGGACGAAATTCTCGGCCCCGGTTTCTTGTACTCTTCGATAGGACCGCTGCCGGAGGGGATCGCAGATTTCCAGGTGTACGTCGGCGATCTCAGCCTGCCGGAGCTTCTGTCTGCATATGTTCTTACCAGTTCGATGGTGGCCCGCAAAGCGGAGGCAGGGGACGCGCTTCATTTTGCCGAAGATGTGGCGACGTACGAGGACTTGGAGTGCTTTGGGCGGCTTTCGCTTCGGGGGAAAGCCGCCTACCTTGACACCGAAACCACCTGGCAGCATGGCCATTCGGGGGAACGGCTGACGGATAACGCGGGTCTCAAGCGATCTCACGCCCACGTAACGATCCTCGAACGTGTCTGGGGATCAGACCGGGCCTTTATGGAAAAGCACGGCGAGGCCTATCGCCGGAAGCTCGCTCAAGTGCGGCTGGAAAGAATCGCCGACTTGATCGCTGTCGGTCAGACCGGCGTCGCTCGCAACGAACTTCACCGTATCGAGCACGCGCCGCTCAGTTATCGGCTCATGGCCGGAGTTCCCGGTCCGCTGGCCCGCAACCTCTTTCGTCTCAAACGGGCTCTGGCCGGCCGCCGAGCCTGATTTTTTTCGCGAACTTTTCATTCCCGCATGCTGTTTGCATCGGTATAATGGTCAACAACGACCGGTTAAGTCCATATATCTGTGGCCTCCCCGGTCCTCGTGTCGATAACCGGAAACGCCTATGCAGAGACCGTCACTGTCGTGAATCGTTTTTCCTCTATGTCCGGTTCACCGCCCGCCACAAATTCCGGCTCCCATCCAGGATCAGTCGGTTTGCCATATACGGAGCCGGTCCTGGTTGCCGATTCATGCGAGCAAGCGCAGCCGCTCGTGAACGCTTGGCAGGAACTGGCTGCAAACGCGGTCGAGCCGAATATCTTCTATGAGCCGTGGTCGCTCCTTCCGGCATGGCAGGAATTTCCGAATCACCGCGTGCGGGTGGCTTTTGTGTTCGGTCATGACCGCCGGCTGATCGCAGTCTTTCCGTTGATATCCGGCCGCGGCTATCGACAGATCCCGGTCACGACGCTCAGCCTCTGGCGGCATCTGCATTGTCCGCTCTGCACGCCGCTGGTGTTGGCCGGGCGGGAATACGAAGCGTTGACCGCGTTCTTTGGATGGATGCGCAGCAACCCATTTGGAGCATCGTTGTTTCTGTTCGATCACATCACCGCCGACGGTCCGTTCAGCGGGCAACTCGACCGGGCGCTTGTGACTGCTCGGCGACGTAGCTACGAACATGAGCGCTGGGAGCGGGCTATGATTCGCCCCGCAGGCGATCCAGAGCAATACCTCGAAAGGGCGCTTGCCTCCAAACGACGCCGGGAACTACGCCGCCAGTCTAACCGCTTGAGCGAACAAGGCGACTTGACATGTGTTGAGCTGACGCCCGGCGACCATCTCACGCCCTGGCTCGATGACTTCCTTGCCCTGGAACAGGCCGGTTGGAAAGGGCGCGACGGCACTGCCATCGCCAGCCGCGACACCGAGCGTCACTATTTCGAACGGGTAGCCGGCGCCGCCTTTGAACGCGGCCAGTTGATGATGCTGGCTCTGAAGCTCGATGGCCGGCCGATCGCCATGAAGTGCAATTTTCTCGACCGCGATGGAGGCTATGCCGCCAAGATCGCCTACGACGAATCCTTCGCGTCCTATTCTCCTGGTGTCCAACTGGAGCTACATCATCTTCGCTTGTTGCATACTCGGCCACATATCCGCTGGATGGATTCTTGTGCGGTTCCCAATCACTTCATGAAGGAACGGCTCTGGACCGAACGTCGTCCCATGCGAACCGTTCTGATCAGCACCGGGGGTTTACTCGGCAATACCATCGTGTCCGCGCTGCCGCTCGCTGAAGGTGCTTGGCGCCGATTGAAGCGGGCACAAGCTGCATCCGATTAGCGGCGACCCACAGCGGTGGGCGGCCTCGTGCCGGTACTATCATTATTGGTTATTAGGTTGTTGGTATGCGTATGCCTTCGGCTATCGTGTTCCGGCGTCGCCCGGCCCTGGTCTGTTGCCGAGTCTGATTGAACCCCGCACTATACTTCTTCGGAGAAGATCGGTCGCATGTAAAGCAAAAGTCAGGCTCGTTAAGAGCCTGACTTTGCGTTTGTCTCCGAGGGACAATGAAGGAACGTTACGGGCTATCGTTTAATCGTTATCCCCGCCCCCATCATCATCTTCATGTTCTTCGGCGCTGTCGCTCTCACCGGCGCACTGCCCCGGCCCGATCTCTCCCTGGTTGTATTTGCCGAGTTGACACTGCCAACCTAGAACCAGCTGACGTTCATCCTCGCCAAGGATTGACCAGTCGAGATAGTCATGATCGGCCAGGAAGGCGTCAGCGTCAGCTACGACCTCAGTCACGGCCGAAGGATCGGCTCCGCTCGCAAAATTCAACTTAGCCGCCAGCAACTGAGCATACAGCATGGCGATACCGTTGCACTTTCCATAGTACGTGAGGCTGAGAATGTCGAAGGCGATTTGAGAGTCGCTCACCACGACGCTTTTGGCACCCCCGTCGCTTCCCAGCGTGATCGGCAGGAGCGGCGTCACTGAATCCGGCTGGCACCCGAATCCGGTGCGGTTTTTCCAGTAGCAGACTGTGTGTGTACAGCCGCTGTCCGGGATTATGATCGGTGGCGGTTGCGGCAGATAGACGCCGGCATCCAGCGTGTTGTCCGACTCGGACGCCACCAGATCAGTGCAGGCAGTGAAACCGGTCAACGGGTCGACATCGCTGTCCAGAGAATCATTCACGGCGGCATCCTGTGGGCTGTACTTCCAGCTATCCGGCAGCACAAACTGAACTTTGTATGACCCGAGCAGGAGCTGATCGAAGAAATAGAACCCGAAACTGTCGGTCGTGTCGCTGCGGGCTGGCACATCAGCACAGGTGAACAGATTTACCACCACGCCGGAGACTCCAGGCTCTCCGGCTTCCTGAACTCCGTTCGAATCGAGATCGTTGAAGACGAGATCACCAAGTGAAGCTTTCGGTGGCGGACCGGTAAAGACGCCGGCGTCCAGAGTGAGATTGGTTTCACCGTCTGCAAAAGTCACGCAGACAGTGAAACCGTTCCCTGGAAGCGGGTCGCTGTCCAGCGAATCGTTGCTACCCTGGTCATTGGCCGTAAATGAGTAGTTGGCCGGTTTCATGAACAGGAGCTTGTATTGGCCTGCGGGAATATCGGTGAACGAATAATTGCCAAGGGTGTCGGTAGTATCGATCTTGACTGGCATGTTCTGGCAGTTCAGCAACGCCACCGGCAATCCCCTCATGCCGGGTTCGCCCGCGTCCTGAATCCCGTTCTGGTTGAGATCGTTCCAGATACGGTCGCCGATGGATGTCACCAGCAGCCCCGAGGCATCGTTATCGTTCGAAAGGCCCGAGGACGCCGTCGGATTAGGTTGGCGCTGACAACCGATCACGGTAACAAGCGCAACCACGACCGCAATCAACCCAAGAAAACTTCGATTCATGGCTTTCACCTCCGGGTAAGGAGTGTTCTATACCGGATGAGCTGCCCGTTTCCACTCATCAGTCAATTCATGTGAATAGGCACCTTAACGATCATGGGGCATCAAACTCAGTGCCTTCAGTATTATCGGTCTGCTGTTGGTTCAAATTGAAACGAAAGTGCAGGGCTCGTGAAGATCAGCTTAGCGATATGTACCTGTTTGCAGTACAAGATGTTAGCAAAGCGCGACACCGAAGAAAAAGGGCGAATGACGCCAACTCTACTGTGGGTCAACAACCGGCATCCGCGTTCGTGCTGTTCAATTTCTGAACAGGGCCGCGCGGACGGAGAGCTGGTCATTGGAAGGTTGCAGGGAAGCGAGGGTTGCTTCTTGTCCTGGCCTCTTTTGAGTGATATTCTGACTCCACATTACAAAGGAGGATCTGATGGAAGTGCAGAATCTCGCGAATCACCGCCGTATCATCCCGATGTTTCACGCGGTACTGTTTTTGACCCTCGTGCTCAGCTTTATTGGTTCGATCGTGAATCTCGTGAAATCGTGGGACGATCATCAGCGGCTCTACAGTGCCGCGTTGTTGGTAGTTGTGTTCGTCTGCCTGCTGCTCATATTCTACTTCATGCGGGCGTTTCCGCTGCGGGCGCAGGACCGCGCGATCCGTGCCGAGGAGAATCTTCGTTATTATGTCATGACCGGCAAGCTGTTGGACCCTCGACTCACTATTCGGCAGATCATCGGGTTGCGGTTTGCCGGAGATGACGAGTTTGCCGCCCTGGCCAAACGTGCCGCCGATGAAAACCTCTCCGAGGATGACATCAAGAAAGCCGTAAAGAACTGGCGCGGGGATTATCATAGGGTGTGAGTTCCAAAAGTAGGTCGCTTTCCTAATCCGCTTCGGCGAGAAACCCGACACCGACATTGTCATAATCCGTTGTGACAGGTCCTGATGCCTGTCGATAGACAGACGGTGTGACCTGACACTGTACTTTGTCATTCCGGCCGTCGAGAGCCGGAATCCAGCCGTAGCCACTGTCATCATGAGGAGTCTGCCGGAGGCAGACGACGTGATGATCTTGCGTGGCCACAATGGAATGACACGCTGAGCGGAGTCGAAGAGCGGAATCAGAACTGAAAGCACGGCTTCACTGGCGGAGGCGGGTCCTCTCCCAATTGCCAAAGCCACTCCACATAATGCTCAACATCCGTAACGTCAACATCACCGTCACAATCGCAATCACCAAGCAAAGGCGAAGGGAATATTTGATAATTGTACCACAGATAATCTACTAAGGCAACAAGATCACTGATGTCAAGTAGCGCGTCATTGTTCGCGTCACCGTGTGCGATGGAAAGCACAGCCCGAAAGGCATCGACTCGGCCATAGCCTCTTTCAGCGGAGGGAACTACTGAGTCTAGGGCAACAGCCGAGCCCGTTAACACTTGCCTAACCTGCTCGAAGCTCAAAGAAGTGTCGCGGGAGAGTACGAGGGATGCCACGCCAGCCGCGAGGGCGCACGACGCAGATGTACCACCAAATCTGCAGGCGTAACCAATGTCGTTACTCCCCGGCGGGCAATTTGTCATATACGCAGGGTTGAATCCTGGTAGACCGTGTTGATCGATAGACCAAACATCTCCGAGAAAGTCAGCCAAGCCACTTGGCGCCACAAGGTCAAGGGTAGAATCGTAATTGCTATAATACCAACGCACATCGTTAGAGTCGGTTGCACCAACAGCAATACACGAACTGAGCCGAGCTGGAAATGCGACCGAGTCGGAAGGTCCCTTATACGTATTGCCGGATGAACATATCGAAACACATCCGTGATTAGCGGCATCAATGAACGCATCAGATAATTCATCGAAATCATAAGTGTGCCACGCGCAACAGAGCACATTTGCCCCGCGCATCCAGGCCGTATCTACCGCTCTGACAAAGAGACTCTCGGGGGTCAGCCATAACCCACCTGTATCGGCAAATATTTTCACGGCCATGAGCAGCGCACTTGAGTTGACAGAAATAACTCCGCTCGCAGGATCCATTCCTGCGATGCTGTCAAATGTGTGGGATGCTGCCATGACGCCAGCGCACATCATCCCGTGCCCCCTTGGATTGCTGGGATGTTCTCCTGGGTCAGGGTCCGTGTCATTTTGCGCAAAATCAAATACAGGAATAATTCTGCCGGCGGGTAGATCTTCGTGATCTTCCAGACTATCATCTATCAGCGCGATCTTGACTGGTCGACTGAGGCCGGCGAAGTCCCAAACCGAGACCTGATTGAAAATGCCGGTTATCTTCTTGACATGCCATTGCCACGAATTGTAGTAATCATACAGATGGTAAGAATCCAGATGTGCCCTCACCCAAAAGTTAGGATGGGAGTACCTAGTGTAGTGTTTCATAATTGTATTGACATTTGATTTGAACTTTGATATTTTGGCCGGCGATGAATATCGCCGAGCCAATCGCGCTGTCTTCTGAGGAGCAACGGGTGATCGATGCCTGGGTGCGG
>JBFMDV010000009.1 GCA_040753875.1 Candidatus Zixiibacteriota bacterium
TCGCGGGCCACCGCGGCCACACTCCGACCCGGCTCCAAACTCAGCCGTACTGCTTCCAGCTTGAACTCCCGGTCATACCTCCGACGTTTCTCTCCAGACATCTGAACACCTCCGGACAGGAACATAATCCCATCCTTTCGTTGTGTCCACTAAACCGGGGCAAGGTCAAGGACATCTTCTTCCGCGTGTACCCGGAGAACGCCGCCGCCTATGTTACCCAGACCCTTAACGGCCCGCCAGACGTATTTGATAGCCCAATTTCCTACAACCACCGTAGCGGGAGTTATGATACAACTATCGCAATCCCACAGCTACATAGTGGTCGATTCTACGTGATAAGTGGGTTGCAGGATGCTTATGGTGTGTGGATGACCGGCAGGCCATCGCCTGGGCAATTGCACGTTGTCGTAACAAACGAACGCTCTTCTGCATATGACCCCAATACTCAGACGCTCTATGTCAGCAATGCTATTGATGAAGCACAGGGCGGCCCAGATGACTTTGATCAAGATGTGATTTGGCATGAGTATGGACATTGGATCGGTGACGTGTTCCACTTCATGGATGGTGGCGATTCAGTACATTCATGGCGAGACACTGTCTCGCTGGAAACCGCTGGTACCGAGGCATTTGCACATCTCGTGGCTGCTTGGATAAAGGGATCTCCTTTTCTCCAGAACCGGTTTCGCAACTTCACCAAGAGTTTTGGGCGAAACGTGGAAAACGGCGAGTGGGGCTTTGATGGCTTCGTAGACTCTTCGGCCAACAATTGGGGGGCGCAGGTGGAGGCTGCCGTAGCAGGGATTCTCTGGGATATTTACGACTCGCAATCTGATGACCACAGCACTTTTGGTCAGATGGTGTACCCCCACCATGCAGACGGCATCGGCGATACTCTCAGCGATGGCATTGGTGATATCCTTGTGACTCTCATGGACCGTAACATTTCTGGACATCATCCAGATAACATTGAGGAGTTTTGGTCGGCCTGGTTCCAACAAAGTGCGCCGTTGGGTCACACTCAGGCGATGGCAGATATCTGGTATGAACACGGTATCAACGATGAACCTTGTTGTATTGGCACAACCGGGAACGTGGATTACGATCCTCAGGATTTGGTCGACATCTCGGATTTGTCGTACATGGTCGACTTTTTATTCCTTGACGGACCAGACCCCATTTGTCGGGCCGAGGCAAATGTCGACGCCGACCCTGGAGGGAGTATCGACATTTCAGATCAGAGTGCGCTGATCGATTTCATCTGCTTCAGTATTCCGCTACCGTCTTGCCCGTAAGCATGACGATCTGTATCGGCCGCCCTGGGGGAGGACGCCAGGACGGCCGAATCAAAGCCACCCGTTTTCCCTTGACAAAGCATCGGATTCTCCGCATACTTCGTATGAAATATCGGGCTCCGGTATCCTTCGCCCGAGTGAAAAAACTCTAATAGATTTTGCTTCTAAGGTAGGCCGCATTATTACTCGCTAAGGGATTGTAGTCGCACAGAAACCTTCTCCCTCAGGAAGGAGCACGCTATGTCCCATCGTCTGGCACACATGGCCAAAGCTGCGGCCCTTATGCCGTTCATCACCTTTGGCTTTATCGGTGCTTCGCTCTGCGCCCAATCGTACGATCTCACCGTCCGCGTGAACGACACCTCCGCCTATCCCTCTTCCGGCGGCATGCTCAGTATTTACCTGACCAACCGCATCGACAGCGTTGCTGGATTCTCAATTGGGCTGCAACTTGACCGACCGGACCTGATCTATTTCCCTGATTTTGCCGGAGCCGATACGGTTGGTACGCTGATTTCCGGGTGGGAATACGTCAATACGGGATCGATAGGAGGACAGGGTACCGATATCAAGATCATCGCGCTCGCCGATCTGATTGCACCTCCGGTCACGCCTCCCTTGCCGCCCCGGTCGCAGGAATCGCTCCTGGTGCGAATTCCATTCCTGACCTTTCCTGTTCCGGATACCCTCTCTGACAGGATTGTCCATGTGTTCATCATTACGGACCCACAACACACCGGCTTTTCCGATCCGCAAGGGAATCTGATATGCTACCCGGGCTACGTGGATACGACTTGCGTCTTGTACGAACAGGGCTCTGTCGCAATCGAGGGTTGTGTGACAATGGTGCCCGGTGATGTTCAGGGGGATGGCACTTCTGATATCGCCGACCTTTCGGAACTGATTGATTATGTACGCATTGGTGCCGGACAATTGACCGCCCCATACAACGGCGACGTCAATTTCGATTGCTGTGTTGGTTGGGACGATATCGACCAGATCATGTCCTGGCCGCAGCCGCCGCCTCCGGACCAACGGTGTGTTTGTCTCAATCCGCCCAGATGTTGCTGTCGTGGCCTGCGTGGCAATGTCGACAACGACATGAACGACGTCACGGATGTATCCGACCTCACTGCCCTTGTCGAATATCTGTTTCACGGCGGGGGACCATACGGCTGTGATGAGGAAATGGATGTCGATGGCGGCGGCATGACTGACATTGGCGACTTGAGCCGGCTGGTGGAGTTTCTCTTCTTCAGCGGACCATCACCCGCAGCTTGTCCATAGTTCGTTGACAGGCAATGTAAAAGAGACTATTATACGCTATATTTGGACCGACGCGGGGTGCTATCGAACAGCCCCAGCGTTCGGCTGAACGCTACTGAGGCAGCCACAAGGTATTGATGCCATGAAGCGCAAATTCGTTCACGTGGTTCTTGTAATGTTGGTCTGCGCCGGCATCCACGCTCGTGGCGTCGAGCGTCATTTGAGCCAGAGCGCGCCCCAGCGGCTTCAGATTCAGGAAGCAGCCGAAGTATCGGCTCCATGCATACTGAAGAACCACAATGATACGGCACTTGCCTATTACAGCGGTATCGGCGCCGGTGAGCGATACGTCACCTATCTCGACCCGGCAGCATGCGGAGCATCGCCGACATATCCGTTCGACGTCACCCAGATCCTCCTGTCGCTGTTCCCGGTTGCCGGCGCGGTGTGGCCCGTGAGTGTCGATCTCGAAGTGTGGAATCGAGCCGGATCCGGATCGTGCCAGGGTCCTGGCGCTCTTATCTGCAGTCAGCAGGTACTCCTGGATTCGGCGGGGTTCGCTTTGCCGCATGTCGGTTCGGTCACGCTGTCGACACTGTGCACGGTTAACGGACCATTCTACCTCTCCATCTATTACAATGGCGCAACTTCGGCGGTCTACCCGTCGGTCATGTTCGATAGTGATATGCCGGGCGATTCCTGCCTCAACTGGGGGTACTGGTCAGCGCAATGGTATCGGTGGAATCATTTTTTTGCGCCTCCAATTCCAGGCAACCTGATCGTATGGGGGATGGGTCAGCCGAGAGCGTCAGGTGACACTGCCGGCTGCTGTGTGGGTTTGACCGGAAATGTCGATTCAGATGCCGCGCAAGCAATTGATATCAGCGACCTGACATTTCTGGTCGATTATCTGTTCGGCGGGTCCGCTGTTTTGGGATGTTCCGAGGAGGCCAACCTCGACGGCGCCGCCGGTGTCGACATATCTGATCTGACCTTTCTTGTATCATACCTCTTTTTCGGCGGTACGGGACCGGGGCCCTGCCCGTAGCTGGTGGCACGCTAACCCTTCGTTAACGATACTCCGCCGGTATCTGACCGCAGAGATTCAACGACCGTGAAACTCCGCATTCCCCCTTGTCTTTTCCTTCCCGCCGACATACCTTCGACCGCTGTACTTTGAAATGACAGGTTTGAATCGTTGCCTCGAATGAGCTTCAGTACTTTGCGCTCACCATGGGGAGGCTCGCTCTTAGTTCTAATTGTCCTGGCCATGGTCTGCCCGGTTCGCAGCCAGGATGACTCCCTCATCAATCCGATAGACAGCGGATATTATGAGGACACGATACCTGATATATACAAAGGGCAACCGTCGGCGATAGGCCCGAAGGAGGAGCCGGAGCAGATCGATGCGTCCGGACCGGCCTACTGCCTCACCGCTCACAATATCGGGCGGATCGTTTTTCCTGTCTCGAACTATGGTCGTGTAGGTACGGCCGATGAAACGCCCTTTACGGACTGTTTCACCGGACTCAAGATCCCTAACGGGCAGTACCCCAAAGGGTCCAAATCGATCCACATGTTCAAAGGCGGCTTGTGGGTAGGTGCTGTCGTTGGCCGGGACACCCTTGTCTCGTGCGGTGCTGATGTTATCGTACGCAACCGCGAAATGAATCCGCTGCCGGCTCCGCTGGGGAACATCACCCGCCGCTCAACCCTCCGCCAGGAGTGGCCCGATTTCGAAAACGCGGTGTCCGAGCAGGACTATGTCGCGGTGTTCTATGACAGTGTCACCAGGGGCGTGCGATATCCATCGTTCGATGCTATCGACAGTCGGGCCCATGCACCACTGCCGATCAAAGTCGTTCAGACCTCGTACGCCTGGTCGTATGAGTACGCCGATGATTTTGTGCTGTTCGACACCCGTATTCGCAACGAAGGAAAGAAGACGCTGAAAGACGTCTACATCGGCTTGTACATGGATCTTGACGTGCACCAGGACCGTCTGAATCCCTTCGCCCAGCAGTACCCGCCTCCGGGAAAGATCATCACTGAGGGTCGTGACGATATCACGGGCATGCTTCGCACGCTGTCGGTCGGCTACACCGCATGTGAGTTCGAGGATACGATCAACCTCGCCTGGACCGCCGACAACGACGGTGATTTCTCCGGTGGTATTCCGCTGGTGCCCAATGTCACCGGCGTGCGGTTTCTGAAAGGGCTGGCCGAAACCAAGAACCTCTCGTTCAACTGGTGGGTCTCCAATTACAATCCGGCGCTGGATTTCGGACCGCAGACCAAAGAGAAGTTCCGGTACATGGGGAGTGGGACCGGCACCCCGATCGGCGATCGAAACAAGTACCACATGATGACCAACGGCGAGATCGACTACGATCAGGTATATAACTACCGCGTTTCCGCCACCGACCTCTACTGGACCTATCCGAATCAGTCAAACGCCCGGGCGCTGTCGATCGGTGGTGACGGCCAGTTCGTGCTCGCCGTGGGACCGTTCGAGCTTGGCCCCGGACACGAGATCATGGTGCCGTGGGCTTATGTGGGCGGCACGAACCTCCACTTAGATCAGTACAATCTCCAGCGGAACATTCGCTTCATATATAATCCGACGAAATTCTACAAAGGGCTTGATTTCGTGCCGCTCGCTAAGAACGCGGTGTGGGCGTCCTGGGTGTATGACAATCCCGGAGTCGATACCGATAACGACGGGTACGCCGGCAAGAGTGTCATCTGCGCTCTCGATTCGCAATTTGTCGATGGTCGCTGGGTGACCACGGCTGCCGAAACGACCTGGTACGAAGGGGACGGTATTCCCGATCTCAAAGGGGCCGCCCCGCCGATGCCGCCCAAGACTTGGGTCTATCCGATACCCAATGGCTTCCGCATTCGCTTCAACGGACAGGCCTCTGAGCAGAGCCGCGATGTGTTCTCCCGGCTGCTGGATTTTGAGGGGTACCGCGTCTATTTCGCGCGCGATGATCGTGAAAGCAGCTATTCACTGACGGCCTCGTACGATCGCGAAAACTACGACAAGTGGGTGTACAACGCCAATAGAAAGCCGCAGCCAGGTTACGACCTCACCGGTCCACCGATGACTCGTGAGGTCCTGGCCTGCGCGTATGGTTCCGGCCTGGATCGATGCAACGACTCGACATTTAATCCCTTGAAGTGGGGACCGGATGACCCGTACGTTCATCCGAATTTCCCACTGGATTCCGCATTCTATTTCACCATACACGACTTCAACGCCTCCGAACTGGGTGTGACCACGCCAATACGCAAGATCTATCCCGACGAGCCGGAGCCATCGCCGTTTGAAACGCCCCGGCCGGAGCAACTCACCGAGGATGGATACCTCAAGTATTATGAATACGAGTGCACCATCGAGGGACTCTTGCCGAGCATTTCATACTACGTGAACGTGACGGCGTTCGATTTCGGGTCGCCGCAATCCGGCCTTCGACCGCTCGAATCCTCGAGGACGATCAATCCCATACAAGGGTATCCCGACGGGACCGACCAGCCGGGACCCGATGGCACGCGCGCGATCTATGTCTATCCGAACCCGTATCGCCTCGATGCTCGCTATCGCGAAAGCGGCTACGAAGGTGTTGGCCGCGAAGATCGCCCCAATGATCGTGTGCGAGCCATCAACTTCGCCAATCTGCCGCCCAAGTGCACTATTCGGATATTCTCCCTCGACGGGGACCTGATACGAGCGCTCGACCACAACTATGCGCCGGGTGATCCCATGGCCGCCCACGAAACCTGGGACATGATCACCCGGAACACGCAGATGATCGTCTCGGGTATCTATTATTGGACGGTTGAGGACGACCGCGGCAACACGACCATCGGCAAGCTCGTCGTTATCATGTAACGACCGACCGGGCGAGCGTTTTCGCCTCAACACTTGACTTCCTCTTCACAATTCGCCTACTATCTCACCAAAGTCATGCACCGCTTTTTCATACAGAGGTCCGAATGACACAACGACCCGAAATCACCTGGCAATCTGTTGTCGGCGCTGTCGTCGTCTCGGCCGTGGTTTCCATGGCCTATCCGTACATCGTCCTCAAACTGGGGATGGGTCCCAACATGAGCGTCATCGCAGCGTTTCTGGGAGCGATCTTCCTGGCCATAACCGCCCGTGCCACTCACGGGCGCAACGCCGTTCAGAACAACATCATCCAATCCGCGGCCACCTCGGCAGTCTCCACCGCCTTCATGTGCGTGGTAGCGGCAGCATTCGGTTACCTGGCGATGAATGAGTCGGTAGATGTCAAAGTTACGATCTCCACTTGGGATATGTTCACTTGGCTGGCCTGTTCAGGCGCTATCGGCGTCTTCATGTCGGCCATGTTTCGGCGATACTTCGTGGACGACCCGGAGATGATCTTCGCTGACGGTGTCGCCGCCGCCGAGACGATCAATGTGCTCGACCAGGGAGCCGCATCAGGTGCGAAGTTCAAAGTACTTGGTTTCAGTGCCGTCATCGGTATGGTCGTGGCGTTTCTCCGCGATGGTCTGACCTGGATCGGCACCCTCGGACTCGCCATGCGGTATCGCATCGGAATCGAATGGGGCGTCTTGAACATCGGCACCGGCATGCTGATCGGCATTAACGTGGGGTTGTCGATGCTTCTTGGCACCATGGTGGTCTGGATATTCGGGTCGATGGTCATGGACAAGGCCGGGCTATTCATTGTGCAGAACAGCATCGCCTCCCAGTATTGGGATCAGGCACAAGCGCTTATCGGGGTGAGTGAACTCTCCGACGTTCAGCGGGAGTTCCTGCATCAGCACGGCGGGCAGATGGCCAACTACCTCAATGGAAACCATTTTCCGATCGTCATGCTCTGGTTCATGTGGCCCGCAACTGCGGTCATGATCACCGCCGCGCTAACTGCCGTCATCCTGAAATGGCGCTCGATTGTCACCATGTTTCGCGAGCTGCGCGCGCCTAAGGCGGCGGGACACGAACGGACGGATGTTTCTTTGCGGACTATCATGATCATGAGTGCGCTGTTCACGCTGCTGTTGGCGTTTGTGCAAATGTCCCATTTCGCCATGCCCTGGTGGCAAACGATCGCTGCTGTTATCGCCGGTTTTCCGCTCATTCTGGTCGGCGTGCGAGTGCTGGGGGAGACCAACAACGGCCCGGTTTCGCTCATGGCGAACACACTGCAGGCGATCTTTCGGGCGTTCTCACCGGCTATCGGCCACAACCTGGTAGCAGCCGGTATGGCCGGCAATATCAACTCGCAAGGCGAAGGACTCATGCAGGTGTTCAAGACCGGTAAGCTGGTCGGCTCGACACCGCGCGTGCTGACGTGGGTACAGTTTTTCGCCGTCCCGATCGGCGCCGCCTCGGTGGCGTTCATGTATCCCCTTCTGATCGCGCGATACGGTCTCGGCGGTGATGGTCTCGCCGCCCCTACCGGGCTGAAACTGGCCAACATGGCGGTTCTGATGTCCAAAGGGGTGTCCGCGTTTCCGCCCGGGGCGCTTAAGTGGACCGTGATCGCCGCGGTGGCCGGTGTGGTGATCGCGTTGTGCAAAAACAAATTCGGATGGCACTGGCTGCCAAGCGCGGCGGGATTCGGCTTTGCCCTGATCCTCCCCGGCACACTCAATCTTCCCATAGCGCTGGGCGCGATCTTAGCGTGGATCTGGCAAAAGATGTCTCCTGCCACGTATGAGCGGAATTATGTCACTGTCGCCTCTGGGTTTATTGGTGGTGAAGCGTTGATCGCCGGCCTGCTTTTGCCGCTGTTGTTCTATTTTGGAGTGTTTTAGAGGTCGAGACGCATGGCTGAGAACAGGCTGCACTGATGTATGGTCAGTTTGTCGTATTGGGCCCAAAAGCCTCAGGAATATCGCCCGAGGCGCTGACTTCGTGGTGGCGTCTGCAGGCAGACCTGGTTCTTGAACGTCCATCTCCTGATATACTCGCAGCAACTTTCGCCCCTTCGCCACGACAAGCATCGCGATCAGTCGCGCGGTCTGGTGACGGCAACGTTTTCGTGTCGGTCGACGGATATCTTCTGTGCGAAAATCTGCCGGCCTCGCGAACCCAGACAGAGCATTTCCATTACCTGGCCGATCTGATTCGGAGCGGTGGGATAACGGCCGGACTTGGGGCCATCCGATACGGCAGCTATAACCTGATCGTATCCGACCTGGCGAGGCGTCGCACCCACGTGGCGAACGATCATCTGGCCTCCATCCCGTTCTATCATGGGACCTTCGGAGATCTGCATGTCCTCTCTTCCAACCCGGTGGCGATCGCGCGTTCGCACCTGCTACCTAACACGTTCGACTGGCTGGCGTGTGCCGAATGGATGCGGGTTGGCTATTCGTTCGGGTCCCGCTATTTCTTGCGCGAGGTGCGCCTGCTTGACGCTAATGTCTGTCTGCAATACGATCACGACAGCGGCGAAGTAGCGTGGCTGACACGCCCTCCTTCGCCAATCGACAAACTCCCCGAAGCACAATACCCGTCAATCGACCAGTTGAATTCCGCGTTGAAACAGTCTCTTGACGAGTTGGGTCAGATCGATCCGCATCCGGCTCATTTCATGAGCGCGGGAAAGGATTCGCGCCTGCTCCTTGCCGCCTGGCCGACAGAGTATGATCCGCCGTGTTACACGTACGGCAATCCTGATTCGCACGAGTTTACGATCGCCCAACAAGTAGCCCGCCTTCGCGGCTCGGAGTGGATCCATATCTGGCCGCACGGCGATGAAGCGGCCTCGCATATCGAAAGCATGTTCGATACCAATGGCCTGATCGTGTTTCCGGACCGATATATCGCCGCCAAACGGATCGCTGAAAACGGTCACGAGGGTGTGATGGACGGACTCCTGGGGGACACGTTCATGGGGTGGGGTTACCACCAGCGGAGCTCGGCATACGCAGGAATGATGGGACGGATACTCCGGCACATCACCATTTACCATGATGACACGGTCGACTCGGTGGGGCTGGAGCGGTACGCGGGGAGACTGTATGTCGATATTCAGGATCCGAACGTCCGGTCGGCGCTTTCCGGTTATATCCGCGCCGATTTTCTGGCGACGTTGGACGATCACGACGACGCTATCCGCGAGGACCTGATGGCGGAATTGCGTCGCTGTCTTCCAGCCAACGGTTCGCTCGGGCTGTTGCGCCGCAGGTTCATGCTGGCAAACAGGAGCGCGCATGCGATCATCCATCAAGGGACCATGTGCCGCGCATTCGTGCAGCCGTATTATCCGTTTGCTTCGGACCTGGGTTTTCTCGAGTTGCAGCGGCGGATCCCGCTCCAGGTATCGTCATTCAACCGCCCGATCATCCGAATTTTTCGCACCTATTACCCGGCCTATGGAAAGATCCCGTACGGCGCGTCGTTGTTGCCGTTGAATGCACCCCCGTTGCGTCATCAATTGTCGCAGCAGCTCATAGGGCGCGGTCTGTTCATTCCCGGATTGAGCGGGCAGCTCCGCGGAAAGGCGCGGGATGCCAACAGCTGGGGTGTGTGGCTGCGTCAGAGCGCGGCACTTCGCGACGTCGCGTGTGAGATGATGCGCCAGGGGGGAATTCTCGACGAGGCGGCCGCGGCCATCACCATGCAGAAGATCGCCACGGGGGAGATCGCGGGAACAGGCCTGATGTTCCACATGGCGGCGATCGCGAAGTGGCTGAGGCTGGCTCAACGATGACCTCACCCGCCGATTCCGATTATTCAAAGCCACAAGCCCCCCATCTTGCCCTTCAATTCGACATAAGAAACATACATAAATAGTAATAAACAGTAGAAAACGCTTGCAAAGTCTCTCTTTTCTGCGTTGTTTGAAGTCAAGAGTCAACCAACGGAGGTTACCATGGGACTCAGAGCATTGTTTTCGTCCGATGCCTTCCCGTCGCTGGTCAACACCGATGCTTACTTTGAGAGACTGCTGCATGCCGACGGTACCAAGGCGCGCATTAATGGTCAGATTCTGCTTCTGACACTGTTTCTTTTTGCTTATGGCGTGGTGATGGGTGCTTACCACAGCCCCTTGCAGGCAGTGGTGGCCGGTGTCAAACTGCCCGCGCTCGTCATGCTTTCGCTTCTGATTTGTTTCCCGGCTTTCTTCATCGTTCAGTTCATTTTGGGCTCGCGACTGAAGTTGATCCAGATGGCCCCGCTGATCCTCTCGGGATTTCTTCTCATGTCGGCCATCATGCTCTCGTTCGTACCGATCGTGATCATCTTCCTGTTGACCGGCAGCGATTACTATTTCCTGCATCTCCTGCACATAGCCGTCGTGGTGTTCGCCGGCGTGTTTGGAATGAACACGATCGTCCAGGCGCTCAAATTTTCGTGCGAGAAGAAGGATATCTATCCCCGAAACGGCGTCGTCGTCTTTCGCGTCTGGGTGATGATCCTTGCCTTTGTCGGAATTCAATTGGCGTGGAACCTGAGACCATTCATCGCCAAACAGGGGCAGCCGTTCGAGCTTTTCGGCACCTATGAAGGGAATTTCTACGCTGCCGTGATCTACTCCGTCAAGCAGCTTGCCGATGCCGACCAGACACCGCACAACCGCCGGGAAACCGGACCTACGGATGTTGCTCCCGCCGACACCACGCGCATGCCTGTAGACTGGAGCGACAGTCTCTATGGACACTGACATCATGACGCTCGAAGAAGTCGCCGCGTATCTGAAACTGAAGCCGCAGACGATCTACACGTGGGCACAGGAGAAGCGGATTCCGGCCGCCAAGCTGGGCAAGGAGTGGCGGTTCAGAAAGTCCATGATCGACAGGTGGTTCGCTTCTCATATCGACGCCAGGTTCCGCGAGATCATCGAGGCGGGTGATGCGCTTGGCGGCGAAGGCGCCGAGACCTGAGGGGGAGGCGGAACCCCCCAAAACCACCGCTTTGCCCTTGTACTGCTACAGACTGCCGCATATCTTTGGCGACAAAGATAGGGGAATCGATGATCTGTCCTAAATGTCACGCCGAGTATCGGGAGGGGACCTATAAGTGCGCCGATTGCGACGTGTGGCTGGTGACCTATCTACCCGACAAACCCGCGGATGCCGACAGTGAGCCTAAGCCAGAGCTCGATGAATCAGAAGAGGGGGAACTGGAATACCAGGAGCTGGTGACAATCCTCACCACCAATAATCTCTCGATCCTGTTGATAGCGCGCTCGGTGCTGGACAGCGCGGGGATCGACTATTACACGCAGGGGGACGCACTGGGCGGGATAGTCGACAGCCGTCTATTGGTGCGCGAAAGCGATGTCGAGGAAGCGGTCAAGCTGTTAGAGACGCTGCCTGAGGAGGGGGAGATGGGGGGAAGCGAAGGAGAAGCACATGAGTGAAGAACGAGTGCGTCTGTTCGACGGGAGCAAGGAGCCAAATCCACGGCAAGTAGCTTCCTTTGTAGGGGCCAGGAGCTACAAGCGCTGGAAGCGGATCGGTGCATTCATCGACAAGAACTATCCGGGAGTATTCTCACCCGAATGGCTCTACGGGGGAAAGAAGTACGGGTGGGGGCTCCGCTATAAGAAGTCGAAGTCCTTTTGCACGCTCATACCGGAGAAGAACCAGTTTCGCATTCTGATCGTGTTTGGAGGCGAGGAACGGGCGAAAGTAGAAGCAACCATTTCCGAACTCGTTTCTCATGCACGAGAAGATTATGTCGCCGCGAAAACATACGCCGACGGCAAGTGGCTTGGACTGCTGGTCGACAGCGACAAGGTGCTGGCCGATGTTGAGCGACTGTTGTTGATCAAGAGGAGGCCGAAGCGGGGGTAATGATTGACGGGGAAGTACGACAAAGTTCGCACCTGATAGGTGCGGCACGAATTGAAAACGGCACACGAGGACGTGTGCGGTTTATGGTATTGTTGGATTCCCGCGTCCGCTGGAATGACAATTTGTGGGTGTCGGGTTTCTCGGTCGAAGCGACCTCGGAACCCGACCTACGATGCGCCAGACAAACAGAAGACAGGCGCGGGGGGGCCGCGCCTGTTGCATATCGCACACAGTGTTATTACATAGGGAGCCGTCAGGCGGGGACGCCTGACGGCACAGTAAATGTCACACACAATGTAAGGTGTCGAAGATGTAATGTGTCGAATTATTCGACCGATTCGATCTCCACGCGGCGGTTCTGGGCTTTGCCTTCATCAGTGTTGTTGTCGCCGATGAAGTACTGCGGGTTCTCACCGTAGCCTTTGGAGGACATCCGATTGCTCGGTACACCTTTGCCTTCAAGATATGAGACGACCGCCTTGGCGCGGTTCTCGGACAGACGCTGGTTGTAGCCGGAGCCGCCGGTGTTGTCGGTAAATCCACCGACACGGATATTGATCTCCGGGAACGACTGCATTGTCTGCGCGACACCATCGAGAATCCGTTGCGAGCCAAGATCGATCTCGTACGAGTTAGTCGGGAAGTTGATGTGCAGTGTTATCTTCTCGCCCTTCTTGATGATCTTGGGGCAACCGGTCTCATCAACCGGAATCCCTGCCGGAGTGCCGGGGCATTTGTCCAGATAATCGGCCACACCGTCACCATCGGAATCCTTCGGGCAGCCAACCGCATCGACCGGAGCGCCGGTCGGCGTGTTCGGGCATTTGTCGAGATTATCGGTCACGCCATCGCCATCGGAGTCTATCGGGCATCCACTGGCGTCAACTCGCACACCAGCGGGAGTGCGTGGGCACTTGTCTGCTTCATCGGTGACACCATCGCCATCACTGTCTTTCGGGGTCTCTTTGACTACCGGTTTCTCGACCATCGCTGCCACCAATGGCTTATAATATTCGGCGACATAGGGACGATTGTCCTGAACATCGGGTACACCGTCCTGATCGGAGTCGACATCAGGCGGCTGCTGGAGCGGATCGACACGCGGACCCATGGGCGCCATGTAATACTCCAGCACGTACGGGCGATTGTCCAGATAGTCAGGGACTCCATCCATATCGGAGTCGACGGTGTTCGGCTGGGTGGTCGGATCCACGCGCGGCCCGGCCGGCATGTTGATATACTCCGCGAGATACGGACGGTTGTCGTTCATATCCGGCACGCCATCGGCATCGCTGTCCACCGTGGCAGGCTGCATCGCCGGATTCGCGCGCTCGGAGCTTGGCGCCATGAAGTACGAGGCGACATGCGGACGGCGATCCAGGTCATCAGGCAAGCCGTCGCCGTCGCTGTCGATTGCGCGAGCGGCAGGCGCGGCGAGCACAAAACAGGCGAGCAGTACCAGCAGCCCGGCTCTGATAATCTGCTTTCCGTACATAGACATTTCTCCCTTTTCAGTCAGGTTCATCAGGGTTTCCTTTGCTATTGGATATATTTGGTCGAAAACTGCCCATATTTAATGTGCTGTCGGGCGATTAGTCAACACCAACCCGCGGGCAATATGTGTTTTTGCCTGTATTCTATTGCGCTGCATAATGTTATATTGCTCCATTATGCCGAGTTTTGGTTGCCCAATGGCTATGAAAAGAGTATCTTGGTGAGTCGCCGATGTCCACATAGCACCCGTGTCGGGTTTCTCGCTGGAGTTGAGTAGGACTTTGGCGAGGATTTGGTCGAGCGAGTAGTGGCGCGATGTAAAATTCGGTGATGGTCGCACTCGGAACCCGACCTACGAGCCACTGTGTGTTAGTGAAGATGAACGATTTAGCATAAAGGAGCTGGGCTCCCATGGAACTGGAACGACAACGGATCGAGACAGTCTACCTCGAAGAGGAGATGAAGTCCTCGTATCTGGATTATTCGATGTCAGTCATCACCAACCGGGCGCTTCCGGATATACGGGATGGCCTCAAACCCTCGAACCGGCGCATTTTGGTGGCGATGAACGATCTGAATTTGATGCCGGGGCGGGCGCACCGAAAGTGCGCCAAGATCGCGGGTGACACCTCCGGTAATTATCATCCGCACGGCGAGCAGGTGGTATACCCCACGCTCGTACGCATGGCGCAGGATTTCAACATGCGGTATCCGCTGGTGGACGGACAAGGGAACTTCGGGTCGATCGATGGCGATGATGCGGCAGCCATGCGGTACACGGAAGCTCGTCTGACACCGGTGGCGGTGGAGATGCTGGCCGATCTCGAAAAAGAGACGGTAGACTTCATGCCGAACTACGACTCGACGCTGACGGAGCCGAAAGTGCTGCCGGGGAAATTTCCGAATCTACTTTGTAACGGCACATCGGGTATTGCGGTGGGCATGGCAACCAGTATTCCGCCGCATAATCTTCGCGAGATCGTGCAGGCGATTATACATGTGATCGACAATGAAGAGTGCACTAATTCCGATCTGATCGACCTGGTGCCGGGTCCCGATTTTCCGACCGGCGGTATTATCAATGGTCGCGAGGGAATTCGCCAGGCATACATGACCGGCAAGGGGCATATTCCGGTCCGCGCCAAGGCGCTTGTTGAGCATATGAAAAACGGCAAGGATGCCGTAGTGGTGACCGAGATTCCGTATCAGGTCAACAAGGCGAATCTGCTTGAGAAGATAGCCGACCTGGTGCGCGACAAGAAGATCGAGGGGATCTCCGATCTGCGTGATGAATCCGACCGCGATGGCATGCGGATTGTCATCGAACTCAAGAGGGATATTCCGCCTGAGGTCGTCCTGAATCAACTGTACGCCCACACGACCATGCAGGTGACGTTCTCGGTTACGATGCTGGGGTTGGATCATGGCGTGCCGAAGCTGCTTTCGCTCAAAGAGATGATCCAGGCGTTTGTCGAGCACCGTCACGAAGTGGTAGTGCGCCGTACCCAGTTTGATCTGCGCAAAGCGGAAGAACGGGCGCATATACTTGAGGGGTACAAGATCGCGCTCGACAATATCGATGCGGTGATCGCGCTGATCAAGAAATCCAAGGATGTCTCCACGGCGCGGACCGGTTTGATGAGCACGTTCGGACTTTCCGAGATTCAGGCCAACGCCATTCTCGATATGCGTCTTCAGCGGCTGACCGGACTGGAGCGGCAGAAGATCGAGGATGAATATCTGGAGTTGATCAAACGGATAAGCGAGTACAAGGCGATCCTGGCCTCGAGAGACCTGCGCATGAAGATCATCAAGGACGAGACCAACGAACTGGCGATCAAGTACGGTGATGATCGCCGGACGGAGATCCAGGATGCCGCCGAGGAGTTGTCGGTCGAGGACCTGATCGCCGAGGAAGATATGGTGATCACGATCTCGCATCTGGGGTATGTGAAGCGGCTTTCCGTCTCGGCGTATCGCAAACAGCAGAGGGGCGGCAAGGGTGTGATCGGGATCGAGACCAAGGAAGAGGATTTTGCCGAGCACGTCTTCGTGGCCTCGACACACGACTACATCCTGTTCTTCTCCAATCGCGGACGATGCTACTGGGTGAAAGTGCATGAGATCCCCACCGGCGGCAAGATGGCCAAAGGGAAGCCGATCGTCAACATGTGCGAGATGGGGCAGGAGGAAGTGATCACGGCGTTCTGCAAGGTGCGGGATTTCCCGGCGGACAAATATGTCGTGATGGCGACGAGAGAGGGAGTTATCAAGAAGACCAGTCTCGATGCTTTCTCCAATCCGCGTAAAGTTGGTGTCAACGCGATGGATATCGCCGAAAAGACCGACGAGCTGATTGAGGCGGCGATCACGGACGGCACCTACGAGATCGTCCTGGCCACCCGCAAGGGGATGGCAATTCGATTCAGCGAGGATAAAGTCCGTTCCATGGGGCGCACAGCGTACGGCGTGAAAGGAATCGAACTGCCCAAGGGGGATTATGTGGTTGGCATGGTCGTGGTACGCCGCGACAGCACACTATTGGTCGTCACGGAAAACGGGTACGGCAAACGAACCTCGATCGATGATTATCGTGTCACCAACCGTGGGGGCAAGGGGATAATCAATGTCAAAACCTCCGACCGTAACGGCGACGTGGTGGCGATCAAGGAAGTGCTGGACAACGACGAATTGATCCTGATCACCAAGAAGGGGATCACCAATCGTCAAGCCGTGAGCCAGATAAAAGTAATCGGGCGGAACACGCAGGGGGTGCGGCTAATCGCGCTGGGGAAGGATGACCTGGTGACTGATGTCGCGAGGGTGGCGAAAGAGGAATAGGGAGAATTTGCTCTCACCGCAATCCTTCGTCTGCGCTCAGGACGACGGCCGTGAGGTACCCCGCCGCTTGCGGCGGGTCAGACTCCGCTCAGCGCGACTATGACACAGCATACCGGCATTGAGGTGCGGCCGTGTGCCCCGCCACTTTTTCAACATTCCTCAAGCGGTGGGGTAGCCCGCCCGAGTGTGTCACCCCAGCGAAAGCTGGGGTCCAGACCGGGGCCCGCATTCTGGGTTATGTTTGATTGACAAAACAGATGTCGGGTTTCTCGCCCGAAGCGGGCTCGGAACCCGACCTACCGCATCACCGAGGCCGAGTTTGACATTCCCGCGCACGCGGGAATCCAACCATAGCCACGGCTATTGATTGCCGTTTTCACAGGAGTGACACCTGACGGCTTTACCCGCGTTTCAACACTGCTCAGCGCAACGAAGCCGGCCGTCAGTGGATCCAAAGTGTTCCGATTCTATCGTCCGCCGCTGAAGGTGGTGATGATCGTGCCGTACGCGCCGATCGCCCAGCCGCGTCGGTTATTCAGGAAGTGGACTCCGAACAACCATTGGTCTGTCCCGGAAATCTGCTGTTGCCAGGTGGCACCGCCGTTCTGCGTATGAATGATCACCCCGTCCGGTCCCACCGCCCAGCCATAATTCAAGTCGACGAACTGGACCGATCGAAACTCGATGTTGCTGCCGCTTGTCTGCGGTGTCCAACTGGTGCCGCCGTTCGTGGTCACCAGCACTCTTCCGCTGTCGCCAACAACCCACCCATGTTGCCGGTCCACAAATGAGACTCCCCACAGGCTGGCCCCCACGCCGGATGGCACTGCCTCCCAGAGTTGCCCGCCGTTGGTGGTGTGGAGTATGACGGCGTTATTACCAACGACAAACCCCTCCTGCGTGTCAAAGAATTGCAAGTCAGCCAGTGACGTCGTGACGGTGGAGTTCTGCGGTGTCCAGCCGCGGCCGCCATCGATGGTCTTGATGATCAAACCAGACCGCCCGACCGCATAACCCGTGTCCGGCGTCAACATGTCCACTTTCCACAGCATCCAGGATTTGTCAAACGTGTGGGGTTCCCAGTGATCGCCGCCATCCGCGCTGATCAACACCTTGCCGCTATCTCCGACCGCGACACCATAGGTACTGTTCGTGAAGTCAATCCCTCCTAGTGTGGTGCCGGAGTAACTCGGTCCGACCTGATTCCAGGTAGCGCCGCCATCCTTGGTGCCGAGCATTACGCCCGTTGGATCCGGCGCGTTGGGAATGAACCCGACCACGAATCCCCGCAACTCGTCAATGAATGTAAGCCCGCGAAAATCGAACGAATGCAGGCTGTATTGCTGAGTCCAGCCGATGACCGTCAGTGAGCACGGGACGACGAAGGGGGAATTGGCCGCCTGGGCCGACGTGAAGACCAGGTCATGACCGTATACGCCCGACAGCAGCCCGGTAGTGTCCAGTCCGACGAGGACCGTGTCGGGAGCCGAACCGGATGTTGGCGTCACGGTCAACCATGGTGCGGACTCTGTGGCTGTAAAATCAAGTGGCCCGCCGCCGTTGTTGGTGATGTAGAGTGTTTCCGCCGGTGGGAGTGGCCCGCCCGCAGACATGCTGAATTTCACCACCTCGGGAGCGATCCCGATCGCACCGGAGATGGTGAATCGGACCGGTATGCGCTGGGGGGAATTGCTCGCCTTGCTCGTTGCCGTCACGACAATGGTGTCGTAATGCTCGCCGGAAACCAGGCTGCCGACATAGGCGGTGGCATATATAGTATCAGGTGCACTGCCAAGCGTCTGGGTTTCCAACCACGACGCCTTGTTGGAGACCTGGTAGGTCAGCGAGCCGGTACCACTGTTGGTGACTGCCACAACCTGACTGGACGGGTTGGCGCCACCGGCATTGGCGACAAAATGCAGTGAACCGGGCGAAAGGCTGATGGTGGCCTGATCGGAGTTAACGGTTCGACTGTTGGAACAACCGAGGCCAAGTAGAAGTCCGACGATGCCGAGAGTTGTGAGCTTACGCGCCATCTTTGCCTGCTTCGTAGACGAGTGCACCGAATCACATCGTGTCCATCCTCTTACTACGATGACAGCGGCAATTTGTCAAAAGAAAAAGCACGGCGGCTAAGACGGCCGTGCCGTGGGAATCTGCTCGTGAGTCAATCTCGCGCGTTTTTCGGTCCGGCGCTTACATCTCCGTATCCAGCAGGTAGTCCCTCAAGTCATCAATATCCATGTTTTGCAGCAACTGCTTATGCTGGCGCCAGACGCGGTGTCCTCCACGGGGCGCTTTCTCTCGCAGGCTGGGCCGTCCATGACCGCTCCGAGGCTGGTCCGAGCCACTTGCGGGCATGGTCGATTCTGTCCGTTTGTCGTCCTGTTTTCTGTGCTCCTCCATCGTTCCTCCGGATCGGTTCTCCCTTGCTGGACATGGATGTGTGGGCTTTTCACCTTCTGTTATCGGTCGGTTGAAATGCGCGGATTGAGGGAAAGCGGGTCTGCCAACCTGAAAAGTGCATTTTTTGAGCGGACGTCCCCGATAGGGGGTCCCGCCCCGTCATGGTCGACTTCATAGCAGCAATCTCGACAGAGTCTGCAAGAGCGCAGCCGGTTGCTTAGTTGGCGGCTGGTCTGCGAACCATATTCCCAATCCACGAGCTGCAGCTTTTCGCTGTCCGGCATGCAGATAGGGGTGCATGTCCGCGGTCAGAAAGAGCCGTTTGACTGCGGCACAGCGTATGCTCAAAGCTTAGTCAGAGACGAAGGAACCAGAAGGTGGTAGCATGTTAGACGGCAAATTTCAGCGTGGATTCTCCAACGAGCGACTCGCCGCTGCGCATGAACCCAAAGTGCGCAAGGACGACCACGGCTTCTACATCATGTCCCTTTCCGAGAACTGCAAGGTGTATTTTGAGGACTACTACGGGTTCCTAAGCCTGACCTACGACAAGGCCAAACGGGAACGGGACTCCGCTCGCATCAAATTAGCGCGGACTTCCCACGAGCATGGCGAGACGGTCGCCTATTACCGCGCCCGGTTGGTGATCATCGATCTGCTCATGCGCACGATCCTCCGGTTCTACACCGATGGTTCCAATTTCGGGGTGATCATGACTCCCTGGTGCTTCGGGACGGTGGTGCTGGAGAAGATCGAGGTGTACCGCGACCGCCTGAACAAAGGGGAGGTCGAGGATCCCAATATTCCGGAGTACCCGTATTACGTAATCAAGTACGTTGACGAGGTCTACAAGATTACGCTGCTTGAGCTGTTCGATTTTCCCCAGCAGGCGTTTCAAATGCGCTGGCAGTATTCCGAACTGTTGAAACGGTACTCGCGGATACTGACCGATATCACCGGCTCGTTGCAGTCGGTCATCCACTCCGTACGAAATCTTGGTTCTTAAGAGAATAGAGCCAGAGCCCTCCAACTCTCCGTGAGCCCCCGGTCCCGCCTGGACCGGGGGAATTTGTTTAGTCATGTCGGTCGTCTGCCGATATTCAGATGAAAGCAACCGGGTATAGTTTGTAAGCGCCGGACATACCGGAAATATGGTCCCATGACTTCTACAGCAGTCAAGAACAGGGTCGAACAGAAGTATCTGCCCATCTATCTGGATTCGCTCCGGGTGGACTCAGTGTTGGATTTCGATCTGTACCTGCAGGTCAACAACGATCTGATCCTGTACCGTTCCCCCAATCTCTCGTTTACGGACAAGACCCGCCAGAAACTGCTTGAGAACCGTGTCGACCGCCTCTATGTCCCGATCGACAAGAAGGCAGAGTACCAGCAGTACATCGAGCGGAATCTCGACAAGATCCTGGTCGACCCGACCATCCAGGAAGAGAAAAAAGCGGCCATCCTGTACGATACCTCCACCAATCTGGTCAAGGATGTACTGAGTAACCCGACGTTCGGCGACAATATCCACCGCTCCAAGAATCTGGTGGAAAACACAGTCGAATATATTCTCAGAGGGCGGGATGCATTCTTGAATCTGCTTCGGATCACGTCGTTCGACTACTACACGTTCACCCACAGCGTCAACGTCTGCACGTTCTCAATTGCATTGGCCCAACAGATGGGATTCAAAGACGAGCAGTTTCTCAATCAACTTGGGGTCGGGGCGCTCTTACATGATATCGGCAAGTCGAAGATCTCCGACCGGATCATCAACAAGCGCTCGGCGCTTACGCCGATCGAATTCGAGATCATGAAGAAACATCCCAAGTGGGGCGTGGATATTCTCCAGGAGACCGCTCTGGTAGCCGAGCCCAGCTATTACCCGGTCCTCCAGCATCACGAGCGAGGGGATCGGCGGGGGTACCCATCGGGCCTGTCGCTTGATGACATGCATATCTATTCGCGGATCGTGGCGATCGCCGATTCGTTCGACGCCATGACCACCCAGCGTGTGTATCAGAAGGCGATGGACACATTCCCGGCGCTCAAGATCATGTTCTCGCTGAAGGGGGCCTACGACGAGCAGCTGCTCCGGAGTTTTGTCGAGCTGATGGGCCCGAGCGGTCTGACCGACATCTGAAACTGGCCCGCAGCCTTTCCGCTTAGGACTGAAATTCCCGAAGGTGTTGTTGAAAACGGACTTATGTTCGTATATCCTCCTCTGAACGCAATGAACAAACGGGCAGTGTCACGGATAGCCGACCCCGAAACACAGGGAAAGTCTAACCTGCAAGAGGAGGAGCTTTCATGTTGAGACGCTCGGCGTCGATCTTGCCGGTACTGAAGATGACACTTGGAGTTGTCGTTGCATGCGGCCCGGCCCGAGATGAACCGTGCCCCCCTGATGCCCAGCAAGCGAATTTCAAACCGGGTGCCGCAGCCGATTCCGCCAATTGTTTGGAGAATTGACTTGAGTCAAATCGCCCAGTTTTGTGAATTACGATACTATCTCAGGCAGCCGGGCTACCCCTGCCGATAAGTCGAGATCAAGGGACTGTATTTTCGTGGAGGAGACAAGTGATATGATGCATTGGGTACTCACGACACTTCTGGTTCTGACGGCGACGTCGCTATTCGCGGCCGAGAATTGTGTGGAGTGTCACACACAAACAACACCGAACATTGTGACCGACTGGCAACTCAGCAAACACGAAGAGAATGATATTACCTGTTCTGTCTGCCATGGCAGCGGGCACCAGTCAGCCGCTGACGTCGCGAACGTGCAGATTCCTACGCCCCAGACCTGCGCTCAGTGTCACGAGGCGCAGGTGACACAGTTCAGCAAAGGTAAACACGCGTTTGGCTGGGCCTCTTATAAGGCAATGCCGACGACACATGAATTGCCCATGGCCCTTGTGGACGGCATGAAGGGGTGCGGAGGATGTCACAAGATCGGTCTCAAGACCGATGGCGATATCCAGACGCTTCGGGCCGAGGGAAACAATTTCGGGATCGCCTCGTGTGATGCCTGTCATACGCGCCACACGTTCTCTGTGAAGGAAGCCAAGCAGCCGCAGGCGTGTCAAACGTGCCACATGGGGTTTGACCATCCGCAGTGGGAAATGTATGCATCATCGAAACACGGTGTGAGGAATGAGCTAAAGCAGAAGGCGATTCTCCCGTCCTCAGCAGCAGCTCCGACCTGTCAGACTTGTCACATGCCCGAGGGGAATCACGAGGTTCGCACGGCGTGGGGCTTTTTGGCGGTTCGCCTGCCGCTACCCGAGGACCCGCAATGGAAAGCAGACCAGGTTACGATTTTGCAGGCGCTCGGTGTGCTTGATCCCGAGGGCAAGCCGACCGCTCGCCTCGATGTGGTGAAAGCGGCCGATGTCGCCCGTCTGACGCAGGAAGCATTTGATGCCGAGCGGAACAAGATGCTCACTACCTGCAACCGGTGCCATTCGATGAATTTCGCGAAAGGGGAACTCAAGAAAGGGGACGACATGATTCGTGAAATCGATCATCTCCTGGCCGAGGCAATTCGAATAATCGCCGGGCTTTATCAGGACGGCATTATTCCCAAGCCGAACGGCTACGCCTATGCTTTCCCGGATTTGCTGGCGTTCCACGACGCCCCTACCGTAATCGAACAGAGGCTGTTCACGATGCATTTGAAGCATCGGATGCGGGCGTTCCAGGGGGTATTTCATGCCAACCCGGACTATGCGCTGTGGTACGGTTGGAGTGAGATGGTGCGCGACCTGGCCGAGATCAAGGAAATGGCCGCTGAACTCCGCTCCAAGAAGATCTGATTCCAAATCGTCAATTCTCGTCAAGGGCAGGCTCGACACCGATCCTGCCCTTTTGTTTTGCATTTCACGGACACGCGGGAAAATCGCAGGTACCGAAACCGAACAAACAATCTACAAGTACTGCCAAATCGCTGATATCAAGCACGGCGTCCCCATTGATGTCTGCTTCTTCCCGACACGGGAGGATCGCCGAACAGACTAAGAAGAGCCAGTCGACCAGGTACGTGAGATCCGAGATGTCTACAACATCGCCGAAATCGTAGTCAACGTTTCCGCGAATGCCATGACAACATACGCCCGCGAAGTTCTGCCAGAATCCGTGATAGTTTCCCAAGCAGCCGAACGACGAATATTCCACCGCTGTCTGGCCGCCAGTGCCGCTCAGGCGATACATGGGCGAACTGGCTTCGGAGCCAGCATCGGACATGACCTGCCACATGAGCGGTGGAACGGAGTCCGGGCGAATAGAAATTGATGCCTGAGTAATTACTGCCTTCCCCGCAGAATCAGTTTTCGGTGGAACATCGATTCGAGTGCTGGCGGTCGGCACTTCGCCGGCCGCCGATATGCCACAACACATGAGCCAAAAGACAATCGATGCGATCAAGTGTTTTGCAGTCATGGTGTCACCTCATCGAGTGTTTTCGGGCTTGTGGCCAAATTGGGCGGTGCGTTGTTCCAACTTTTCGAGACGGCTACGGAGTTCATCGTTTTGTGTCTTTAGTTCTTTAACGGCTTCGACGAGGACGGCTGAGAGTCGGGCGTAGTCGACCGCCAGGTATCCATCGGGATCCTGCGAAACAGCTTCGGGAACGACCTGTTGCATCTGCTGAGCGATGAAGCCGAGATGTCGACCTTCGGGGAAGTTCTTCGAGGGGAACTCGTCTCTGCGCCACTCGTAGGTCACCCCCTGAAGTCGCGCAATCTTGTCGAGACTGGAAGCGATCGGAAGGACGTTTTTCTTATAGTGTGAATCGGAACAGGCTCCAAACGTCCCGGTATAACAAAGATTTCCTGCAAAAGACCCAGCATAGCCGGGACCGGGTGCCGAGCCGTATACACCGTTGCCCCCACCAGTGCTAATTCCGGCGACACCCGAATAGCTTCCTGATGAGGTCCCCGTTATAGCATTTACCCCGTTCTGGTTTGAGCTGGCGGTGATTGGGCCAGTGGCATCGAGTCGCCCATTACAGGCAATCGCGGGACTTGAAGCCTGATTATTGTAGGAGATAGCTTGGAAAGCATACGCAGACGCTGTTCCCGTGCCACATGATATTGCCGTTCCAGCAGAGTTGTAGCTCCAGAGTGCGACCGATGTACTACTCCCGTTTCGAACGCTGGCTGCTGCTTCATTGCCCGCCGAAATGGCCAGTCTGGCATCCGGAGCAGTCGTTCCAATGCCGACATTGCCTGAAGCTGCTCTGATGACCATGCGGTTTGAAGCACCAGCGTCAAATTGCAGATCAACAAGCTCCGTTGAACCGAATGTTGTCGTGGTACCATTGCTTGACGCGATCCACTTGTCTGCTCCTCGAAGGGGCTGATCTGCATCAAGCGAGATGGCGCCACCTGACACAGTTAGCTTGTAGGCTGGGTTGGTTGTGCCGATGCCGACATTACCTGAACTGCTGATTCTTACACGTTCAAGTCCACCGTCAGTACCGATTGAAAGTCCTTGCCCGCTAAGAGTGTAAATTTGCGATACTTGATTTGCAGCAGTGCCTATTATCAGATCAGAATTTCCATTGTCGCTTCTGAATCTCGCAACGTCGTTAACGCCTGCAGGCACGACCACGGTCAATTTTCTGTCGGGCGCTGTTGTGCCTATGCCGACATTTCGGTTGGACACAATACTCGGGCCAATTGTAAACAGGTCTCCAAGACCAGCGCTTACCCATTTCCATTCTTCTGTACTACCTCCGCCAGTACTGCGGTGGTACATCTTGTTTGTACCTTGTCCTTGTGACATGTAGAACCCGCAGTTAGATCTGTTATCCCACCACAAAAACGTCTCCTGCGATCCCGCGTCCAAGTAGATACCGTTATCTGCCCAAGGTGTCGATGGACCAATCCCAAAGGAGATGGCACGAGCCCGGCCGTTTACGTCAAGTGTTCGCTCTGGGGTGAGAGTTCCGAGGCCGACGTTTCCGCTTGGCACGATGGTGAGGCGTGATAGTCCACCGGCACTCTCATCGACGATGTCGAAATTCCCCGGGTTGCCCGGAATTTCTCCGGAAGATACACTATACTGCCTTCCGCCCGGCAGGCTATTTAAGAGTGACAACTGTGGCCCGCGACTGCCGTCATCTTGTACTTCTGCAAACCACCTGAATCGGCCCGTACCGGCTACGTCAAGGGTGGTGGTTGGTGTAGTAGTCCCAATCCCTACATTTCCCGTCAAGCGATAGACGTTTCCATTACTTACCTGCCAGACGGTATCAGTCGTCGGCGTAAAATTGCAGCTATCCGCATACGTTGAACGAAATGCATACGCCACAGATACAAACAGTGTACGTGGACTCATTGGACTGTCGGCACCGACCTGTATTTCCATCCAGCGGCGGTCAGATTTGAACACCGTGTCAGACACAGGGTTCACTTTGCCCAATTTGACAGTGAACAGGCCATTGCGGACAAGGACACTGTCCTGAGTTTCAGTCCAGATGGGCAGGCCACCGCTTGAGTCAGCGAAAATGGAGAACGTCATCGGGGTTTGGAGGTCTATGGGCACGCCTACAGAGTTGGTGAGACGCCCCTGATAATTCATCTGATTTGGCGTGGCTGCTAACAGTATGCCTGAGAGAATGCAGAGTCCCAGGCATGCGGCGAACTTGGGCATACGGTTCATGATACTCCTCCCGTGATTGGGTACTTATGGTTGTTTGGACGGAATAACGGGAATGCGGTCTACGCGAACCGCTCCGATGAATTCTAAGGCGACATAAACTCCCCTCCTGGCAACCAGGATATTTTTGACGATCAGCCCGATCGTTTGAAAGCCCTTTTCTTATAGTCTACCGTTTTGTCCGGGCTTTGTCAAGGGAAAAACGTGTTTGTCAATCGTTCGTCACACGCCACAGTTACCATCGTATGGGTACCGTTTGCCTGGATTCAAGAGACATGAAGACTCCTGAATCGATTGAGTCATAAGAGAGAGAATGCACTAAGGGAGTCTTCAGGTCCGATGCTATGCACTGGCAGGCTGGGAGATCTGACCATTATTGTAGTGATCGACGAACGCCATGACCTCCCTGGCTAATGTATCGAATCGGCGCTCCGGTATGGCCCGTCGAAATTGAGGTACAAGACAAAAAGGATCCATCGCCCCCCAATCGAGGTCAGCAGTGAACTGACCGTTTCGCAGTAAATCGTCGTAGTACTGCGACCCAGGATAAGGGGTGAACAGGCTCATCGACACGTGATCGGGGCGACACTGCTCGATGAGACGGATGGTATCCTGGATATCCTGTTCCGTTTCTTCCGGGAAGCCGATCATAAAGAAGGCGGACCAGTGCAGGTTCGCGTCTCGGACTGTTTTCGCGAAATTCACAACATCCGTTGGCGTGAGTTTTTTATCAATCCTCTTCAGGATTCGTTCGCTGCCGCTTTCGATCCCCACCTTGAGCATAGAGCATTTCGATCGCGAGAGCATCTGCAATCGGTCGGCGTCAAGCGTATCGATGCGCGTCAGGCACTCCCAATCCCTGATGCCTTGATGTCCGGCGATGTAGTCGGTGATTTTCTTGAGCCGCCGTGTGGAAGCGCTGAAGGTGTCGTCTCGGAAGTACAGCGAGCCGCTCCCGTAAGTGACGACGATAGTGCTGATTTCCTCAAACACGTCGCTCAGAGACCGATATGCGAGGCTGTTATGTATGGAGTTCGAGCAAAAGCGGCACCGGTACGGACAACCGAACGATGTCATGATAATGCTGAGATCGCGATGCGAATAGGTGTCTGCATTCCGCAGCGCTTCTCTCCTCGGACGCCGTTGCTTCAGTACGGACAGATCGTTGTCCTCGGGGCCGTGCTCAATCGAGCCGCCCGCAAGTCGGTAGGTCAACCCAGCTATCCGCTCCGGTCGCGTGCCTGACAGACCGACCACGGAATTGACCAGGTCAGTGAATCCGGGCAGGGCGCTGCCGCGGACCACGTAGTCGATGCAATCATATTCGAGCAACTGTTCCGGCAAGGCCGTCGCATGCGGCCCGCCGCATACCACGGCGGGTCCGGTGTTCTGCTTTACCAGGCGTGCGATGGCTACCGCTGACGGGACTTTCACGGTCATGCAGGAAATTCCGACCACGTCTGGCTGGAATCGTTTTATTTCGTCGACAATCGCCGTATAAATCGGATGCGCGAGATCGGAGACAGCCAGACGATATTGGGGAAACAGATCAAGCATTTCCAAGTATGTGAAGCACGTTGTCGAATCAGTGTGATCGGCGTCAAAGATTTCGACGTCATGCCCCTGCTGCATCAGGTCGTCTGCCAGAAACGACAACCCGACCGGATAGAACCATCGTGAAAAGCCCATGAACGCCGCGAAAGGGGGCTCGATCAACATCACCCGGGCCATCAGTAGTCCTTCAGGCTGTTGCCAAGGGGATTCCGACACGACGCCAACTCGTGGGTGCTCATGCTGGCAGGAACCGTGTGACACGTGCGTCGTGAAGGGCGACATGCTGTGCGAAAGCGCGGCTCAGGCATATAGCCAAGATATGTCCGGATAGAGGGGCAGGGCAAGGGGAACTGTCGACAGTAAACTCCGTCATTCCGTCAACCTGCAGCCCGGTGAGCGCACCGCTCGCCACTCAAACGCCGACGCTCGATCAGACGAGTTTGGCAGCACCGTTTTCCATTGTGGTGTCTTGGACAAGTAATATATTCGAGCAGCGTCACATCGAAAGAAGGAGACAGGATGAAAGAAGTAATAAAGACGCCCATGGCCCCGCAGGCAATCGGCCCATATTCACAGGCGATCCGAACACAGTGCAGCACGCTGCTCTTTTGTTCCGGTCAGATTCCGCTTGACCCGAAGACGATGCAGGTGGTCGGCAAGACCGCCGGTGAACAGTGTCAGCAGGTGATGGACAACATCACGAACCTGCTCAAGGCGGCTGGTGCCGACTGGTCACACGTTGTCAAAACCACCATCTTCCTGGCCGACATGAACGATTTCGGCCCAGTCAACGACATGTACTCCACGTACCTGGGTGTCAATCCGCCGGCCCGCTCGACCGTGCAAGTGGCGCGGTTGCCGAAGGATGTAAAGATAGAAATTGAGGTGATCGCGGCGATATAGAAGAAAATCGGCAGGTCACAACATTCGCCGGGGTGGCGAAAGTCAGGACCTGCCGAAACAGTCCAATCGATGTTTGGCTAATGGATACCTGTGCGAATCAGCCCTGTTGGGCTTTGGCGGCGGCTTTGAGCTTGTCGTTGGCGAACACGGCGATCTCAACGCGTCGGTTCAATTGCTTGCCGTCAACCGTCTCATTCGACGCCACCGGCTGGTCCTCGCCGTACCCCATCATTTTGAGACGATTCCCCATGACCTGTTGCAGTGTCATGTAGCTGCCGACTGAATTGGCGCGGCGGATCGATAGCTCGCGGTTGTGTTCCGATGAGCCGTCGGCATCGGTATGCCCTTCAATGAGCACATCGGTATCGGGATACTTGTTCAGGATGACGGCCAGCTTCTGCAGGTTCGTCTTAGCTTCGGTCCGAAGATCAGATTTGTTGACATCGAACAAGATGCCGGATTCAAACGTAATCTTGATTCCTTCGCCGATTCGCTCGATGTGTGCACCCTCGAGGTCCCGTTTCATTTCTTCGGCTTGCTTGTCCATCTGGTGCCCGATATAGGCCCCGGCGGCGCCGCCGACAACCGCTCCCAGGATCGCGCCGACCGCGGTGTTGCCGGCCTCGTGGCCGATGACACCACCGATTACTGCCCCGGCTCCGGTGCCGATCGCCGCCCCCTTGTCACGCTTTTTCCATGACCCGCATCCGAGCAGGTTGACGGTGAAAACAACCAGAACGAACAGGACTATTGATTTGCGCATATGCATGTACCTCCTTGGTCTTCTCGCATGACAAGTGTTGTTCGAAGACGTCGAAGTGTCAAGGCAAAAAGGTGAGGGGAGCTGTGTCGTGACGCGTCCTCGACAGTCTTGTATCACATCGTCTGGTATCATTTTGATGGCCAAATACGCCAGTGTCGGCATCACTATCAGGTCATCGACATGACCAATGCCAGGAATGAAATCAGGCACGATATCGAACGGCAGGAGCAAATAGCCGAGCGCAACCCGCAACAGCAGGCGGGCAAGTCGAGGCGTCCGCGGATGTTTCATCACCAGTTGGTACACTCGGATCTCACGTCTGAGATTTCGGCCGAGTGATTTCAAGCGTTCAAGCACAGACGCAAGTATGGGACCAGGCTTGCGCTTGGCAATAGTGATCCTGTCTCTAAGAGAATCGATTGCGTCGGCCGCCGAGGTTTGCTGGTGGTGTCAATACCCAGACATCAGAAGGAAAAGTGATCGGGGCCGTACACAAGCGTGGCGCCAAGATGAGCGGTTATCCCTATAAACAGGCTGTTGAGGGCGAGCAATCCTCGAAAGAGCCATCCCGTCAGCGGAGTACCTTTTCTTTCAAAACGGTACGCGGAATAAGCGGTGAGACAACTAAGCATAGCCGACGATATTCCCAGGATGCGATGCCAGGAGAAATAGGCGGTCAAAAGGGCGGGATACCGGGCATCGGAACCTGCCGCCAGCCCCAGCAGTACCGCCAGTAAGGAGGAGGCTGCTCCAAGGTAGGTCATTTTTGTGCTGACCAGGTCAAGAATGGTCGACCGTCCGACTACGGACGGCAGTGACATAAACAGGGCCGCAATGATCAACGCGATGGGGAAATGCACCACCACGGGGTGAAATTTGCCCAGATAGGTGATCATTCGGTTCGAAGAACGATCGTGATCAGTAGCGTGATTGTGGCCGGCCATGGAACCGCTCTCGCTGTGACCTGTCTCCGACGCAGTTATCGAGTCGGGCTGCAAGGAATCCGTTGCCATCGGACCATGCTCGTTGGTGTGATCGTGTGCTTTATGACCGTTGGCCAGCGTAGCAAGATTGGATACGAATTTCTGTGGGTCGGCCAGGAATTGCCGTCGGCACTTCTGACAGCAGAAAGCAATTTCCTGTCCCTCGTATGTGACTGTAATAGTCGAATCGACCGGTTCGTCTGTTGTCACCGGACACAGCGCGTTGACAGGCGCTGCCCCGATATCAATGGCCAAAAGTACGGCAAAGGTGCTTGCAAGTACAAGCGCCTTTGCCTGATGGAAAAGTCGGGAGCTGAAATGGGCAGTCTCGACACCGAGGGGAAGAGAACTATCGGACAACCTCATTGTCAATCAAACGCTGTTAGTGTCCAGAATGATCATGACCGCTATGGTCTTCCGCTGGCGTCTTCTCTTTTGCTGGCGCATCCATAGCCTTCAGGTATTCCTGAGGGTTCTCAGCAAATTTCTTCTGGCACTTCTTGCAGCAGAAATAAATGCGACGCCCTTCGAAGTCTGTGAATACGTCTTTATCTTCGAGCGCTTCACCAGATACCGGACAGGTCTTTTGGACATTCTCGAAAAGCACGCCCTCTGCGGCTGCTTTCTTGAAATACTTGTCCGGATCTGCTTTCAGTTTGGCGCTGCACATCGGGCAGCAATGATATACGCGCTGCCCTTGAATGTCTGTGTAGGCGGATGAATCGGTCGGCTTTCCCATCACGGGACAGAGCGTCTGCGGCTTTAGCTCTTTCGGTGCGGACTGAGCAGCATCTTTCTTTTCATCAGCGCCGAACGCGACAGCGGCGAGTGTGAGGATTGAGAGCGCGATTAATGTGGTTTTCTTCACTGAGTTCTCCTTATGTTACTCTATTGTTGCTTTCACTCCGTGTTCAGTCGATTGTACGCCACGTAGTCAACTGCCATGCCGTTAGTCGGCCTAATCGTAACCTGTTGTAAGACAGCAAAATATGATGTAACATGGGGTGACGGGCGAACAATCAGTGGCTAATTTTGTTGATTAGTGTAGAATATTCTCTAATGGTTGTCGATGACAAAGGTGAAAGGTCATGAGGAAGGCGGGTTCCGGAGGAAACGGGACTGCGTTGTCCTCGTTGTCGTACATGGAGTTCGACGATTGCATGAGCCCGTTCGGTAATTGGAGATCGCGACCGGCACGCTGATTGTGAGGAACTGAACTTGATGAAAGGGAAAGTCGGCTATTCCATGACGATGACGGCACGAGAGCGAAACCTGAAGTTGGGGACACTCGTGCTGACGACGGCCCTGACGCTGGCAATTCATTACGGCTGGGTGCAGTACCTCTTTGGGCATTACGACTGGCTCCATGCGCTGCACAGCCGGTTCTGCTATATACCCATCGTTATCGGGGCTGCCTGGTTCGGGTTGCGAGGAGGCATTCTGACCGCAGCCGTTATCTCGCTTCTCGTTGTGCCTTATTTGTACGGGCATGGGTCACATGAGGTTGACCTGACACAGGAACTGGTAGAGATTTTCTTTTACTTTGCCATTGGGGGACTGATTGGCGCTCTGATCGACCGGGAGGAGCGTATCCGCCGAAAGCACGAGGAAACGGAACGATATCTCGAACGAAGTCAGCATCTGTCGCTTTTGGGTCAGATGGCAGCCGGGGTGGCGCACGAAATCAAAAACCCGCTGGCCTCGATCAAGGGGGCAGTGGAGATTCTCAGCGATTGCAATACGCCTGAAACCGACCGCAAGGAATTCCGCGAGATCGTATCGAGCGAAATACGCCGGATAGACGGCACGGTCCGTGATTTTCTCGAGTTCGGACGCCCCCGTGAACCTCGGTACGAGGAGATTGATCTCTCGGCTACGGTCGCCGCGACGATCAAGCAAGTCGAGGCGCAGGCGGGAGCGGTAGGAGTGTCGCTACGGACAAACATCGACGAGGGGGTAGTAGTACTTGGAGACCGGGAGAAGCTCCACCAGGTGATCCTGAATTTGATTCTGAACGCACTCGATGCCTCAGCCCACGGGTCGCACATCGATATTTGCGTAACGGAAAGAGCGCGACACTCGGCAGTTCTGGCTATAACGGATCACGGTCGCGGCATTGCGCCGGGAGATCTCGACAAAGTGTTCGAGCCGTTTTTCTCTACCAAGGCGACAGGCACCGGGCTCGGATTGCCGATCGTGAAGGCGATAATTGAAAAGCATCAAGGCAACATAACCCTTGAAAGTAGGCTGAATCACGGTACTACCGCAACCGTCACGCTGCCGCTTTTCCGGGAGGTGGTATGAGCATGCGGGTCCTGTTGGCCGATGATGACTTGGCGCTTCGGCGGGTAGTACAGTTCAAACTGAAGCAGAAGGGATATGAGGTCACGGCGGTGGCCAACGCCGAAGAAGCGCTGTTCGAGTTGAAGCGGGGGCGGTTCGATCTCCTGCTTTCCGACATGAAGATGCCCGGTCTGAGCGGGCTCGAACTTCTCGAGATGGTGAAGAAGTCGCAGCCGGATATCGAGGTGATACTGATGACCGCCTACGCGGCGGTGTCACAGGCGGTGCAGGCGGTCAAGCTGGGGGCGTTCGACTACCTGACCAAGCCGTTCGAGGACGAGCAGTTGTTTGTGACGATCGAAAAGGCGGTCAAATTCCGTTCACTTGAACAGGAAAACAAGCGACTGAAGGAGCAGTTGAAAGCGGAGCGATCATCGCGGCCCATGGTCGGGGTGTCGAAACCGTTTCGCGAACTGGTGGCGCTGGTCGAAAAGATCGCGCCTACCGATGCGACCGTTCTCCTCACGGGGGAATCTGGCACCGGTAAGGAATTGATCGCGCGCGAAATTCACCGACTGAGCGCACGCAGCGGCGGGCCGTTCGTAGCGGTCAATTGCGCGGCTATCCCCAAGGACCTGCTGGAATCGGAGCTGTTCGGACACGTCAAAGGCGCATTCACCGGCGCCGTGAAGGACAAACGGGGGAAGTTTGAACTGGCGGCCGGCGGTACTCTATTACTCGATGAGATCAGCGAGTTGAATGTGGAACTACAGGCGAAGCTGCTTCGCGCCATTCAGGAGCGCGTGATCGATCCGGTCGGTTCGGAACAGCACACGGAGATCGATGTCCGGCTGATAGCCTCGACCAATGTCAACCTTAAGGAGAGAGTATCGGGCGGCACGTTTCGCGAGGACCTGTTCTACAGGTTGAATGTCATCCCGATCGAGGTGCCGGCGCTCCGCCGGCGACAGGAAGATATTCTCATTCTGGCGAGGAGCTTTGCACGCCAGTTTGCAGGAGGACAGGAGTTGCCGTTCGCGGCCGACCTCGCCGATCGACTTGTCAAATATGACTGGCCGGGGAACATCAGAGAGTTGGAAAATCTCATCGAACGGATGGTCATTCTGCGGCATTCGGATACACTGACTGTTGACGATCTGCCGAGGGACTTCGCGGTGGACTCCCCTGCTCGCCCGTCCACGAGCGATGTGCCCATCGCCGGACACCTGACGTTTCATGAGGCGGAAAAGAAGCTGGTGCTTGAGGCGCTGGCTCGATTTGCCTGGAATAAGTCGCGTGCGGCAGATTACCTGAAGATTCCGCGCCACGTTCTAATCTACCGAATGAAGAAGTATGGGCTGTCCGGTTCAGGCCCTGAACTGGACTGATTTCCTCTTCTGACATTTTGCTCCCCAAAACCTGAGAATATTCTACACCAATGGAGAATAATATCATCATCCATTGCTGTCGGATCAACGAGACACTACCGTATTTGCTTGTCGTTCAATAAAATAGATAGTTGTATAGCCGTGGCACGGGGCTTGCCAAAGACAAGGCAGATAAGATGTGGAGTAAAATGGTAAGGCAAGGCAGATTGGTTGGTATGGTGACGCTGGTGGGTCTGGCGATTGGTCCATCCCTCAAAGGACAAGTAGCCAGTCCAGGTGTTCCGCAGGACACGCTGTCGCAGGAACAAGTGGTGCGCGAGGTAGTCGCGCACAATGACCGGGCGGCGGCCATGCAATACATGGAAGCAGCGGCGAACGCCAAGATCGGACCTGCCGGTGCGTGGGACGATCCGATGCTAATGCTGGGTGTCAATAACGTGCCAACGTCGTTCGACTTCCGCATGGACCCCATGACGATGAAGATGGTGGGGCTGAGCCAGAACATTCCGTATGCCGGTCAGAAGGGGCTGGCGTCTAAAGCAGCGCGTGCGGACGCGGCAGCCTCAACCGATGACAAACAAACCGTTCAACTTGAGTTGGCAGCCACCGCCAGGACGGCGTACGCCGAGCTGTATTATCGGCGGAAGGCACTGGCGTATCTGGCGTCACAGTATGAGTTGCTTGATGGGGTGGTGGCGTCTACGCGCGCGAAGCTGATCGCGAACCAGGCGACGCAGGATGAACTGCTGGCGGCTCAGGCGGAACAATGGCGCATGCAGGCACAACTGGTGATGGCCGAGTCAGACGCTCAAGAGGCCGGATTCAAGCTGAACGCATTGCGTGGCCGGGCGGCCGCGGAGGCAATTCCTCCACTGGCACGACCGCTTCTGGACTCGATTCCCAAAAGTGTCGATCCATGGCTTTCATCGGCCCAAGCGCATTACCCGCCGCTGCAAAAGCTTCGCCATAAATCCGAATCGTACGGTTTCTCGGCCGGCGCGGCACGGCGGATGAGCTGGCCGATGCTGGGGCTATCGGCGAGTTACGGCATCCGTGAGAGCACGGAGATGGAAAAGCGCGACAATATGCTCAGCTTCCAGGCAACGGTTTCGCTGCCGCTGTTCAGCGGACGATCACAGCGGCAGATGGCCCGCTCGATGGAAGCGATGAAGAAGAGCTCGGATGCCGAAGCCTCACAACTGTGGCGCGATGTTGAAGCGGCACTTTCAGCGCTGCATCAGCACGCCGAGCATTACCAGGAGAATGTGAAGATGTACGATAGCCGGATCATTCCGGCCTCGGAGGACGCATTTCGCGGAGCGCTGGCCGGTTACCAGACCAACCGGACATCACTCACCACAGTACTCAGCTATGCCCTGGCGATCTATCGCGATCGGCTTGGCATGCTTCAGCAGGCAAACAATCTGGCGAGGACCATGGCCGAGGCTGAGAAATACGCCGGCGATCCTGGCGCATATTCGAGCTCGGAAAGACATTAGAATTGGGAGTTAGACGATATGACGAATACACACGAACCAATCGATCCCCACGGGCACGACTATATGCCGGAAGGGGAAGAGGCGCCGCCGCCGTACGTGCACACTGCTGCGATCGTACGGTGGGCCATTCTGGGTGCAATGTCGCTGTTTGCGCTCATCATGATCCTGAACTACTTCGGGCTCACCAGTTGGGCGAGTGCAGATGCCGGGACGACCCAATACCATTGCCCCATGCACCCGACCTACGTCAGCAACCAGCCGGGAGATTGCCCGATCTGCGGAATGAGTCTGGTGCCGGTCCCGAAGAATGCCAAAGATTCAGCAGCGCAGGTCGATTCACACGCGGGACATGACATGACCTCCAATATGGAGACTTCGTCAGGTCCAAAGTACTATTGTCCGATGGACCCGGAGATCGTATCCGACACTATGGGAACTTGCAGCAAATGCGGCATGAATCTGGAGCCGGTGCCGGTCGCGAAACCGGGTCAATATATCTGTCCTATGGATCCGCAGATTGTGTCCGATACAGCGGGCCGGTGCCCAATCTGCAAGATGTTCCTGGAGAAAGTGCCTGAGTCGGGTTCGACGGACGCTATGAAACAAGATGCCGGCGGCGCGCAAGACATGCAAGGTATGCCGGATATGCCGGGGATGGCCGGTACCGCGAGTTCTTCGGGAACGGCCGAAATGCAGGATATGGGTCCCGCGCCGGTGCCGGGACTGGTGCCGGTGACGATCGAGCCGGAGCGGCTGCAATTGATCGGCATCAGGACCGGTAAGGTGGAGCGACGTGTTATCGGGGACAACGCCCGCCTGGTCGGGTATGTCACGCCCGATGAAAGCAAGCTGGCTTCCATCAGCGTTCGGTTCAGCGGCTGGGTGAAAGAGTTGTTCGCCGACCAGACGGGGCAGGCGGTATGGGCCGGGCAGCCGCTGCTTTCGGTATACAGCCAGGACCTGTTTCAGGCAGAACAGGACTACCTGATAGCGCGCGAGGCAAACAGCCGGGTGGCCACTGATGTCTCGCTCGCGGGGACGCGCAAACTGATGCTCGATGCGGCGCGGCAGAGACTTCAATTGCTCGGCGTTCCGGAGCAGGAGATGTCGCGACTCGACGCCGAAAAGAAGGCGAATGCCGAGTTGACTATTCGCAGCCCGTTTGGCGGATATGTGCTGGAGAAATCGGTGGTCGCAGGGCAATTCATCGGACCGGACCAGGCGCTGTTCAAAGTTGCCGATCTGAGCACTGTTTGGGTACTGGCGGACCTGTATGAACAGGATTTGCCGTCGCTGCGGCTCGACCAGAAAGCATCGCTGCGCTTGTCGGCCTTACCCGAAGAGATATTTGAGGGAAGGGTGGCGTATATCTACCCGACCGTTTCCGCGCAGACACGGACAATCAAAGCGCGTTTGCAGTTTGTCAACCACAGTATGAAACTGCGACCGGGGATGTACGCTGAGATATCTCTCGAAAACGCCGGCAACTCGACGCTGGCCGTATCGAACGATGCAATCATGGACGGTGGCAACACGCAGTATGCATTTGTGGTCGAGGACGGCCGCCACTTCGAACCGCGCCTATTGAAACTCGGCAGGCGTGGGGACGACTACAGCGAGGTCGTCTCCGGGCTGTCTGAAGGAGAGGCGGTGGTGACAAGTGCGAATTTCCTGATCGACTCGGAAAGTCGACTCAAGGCGGCTATCAGCGGCATGGGGGGTGCCAAACCAGAATCACATGAAGGACACGTGCAGTAAGCACCGGAAAGCAGGCGGCCATGATAAACGCGATTATCGAATACTGCGCGCGCAACAAAACAGTGGTGCTGATCGGGGCGTTATTCGCCGTGGTGGGCGCCTGGTATTCAATCACGAACGTCCCGCTGGACGCCATACCGGACCTGTCCGACACACAGGTGATTTTATTCTCCCAGTGGATGGGCCGAAGCCCCGATCTGGTGGAAGACCAGATTACATATCCCATAACCACCGCCCTTTTGTCGGCGCCGCATGTGACGGCCGTGCGCGGCTATTCGATGTTCGGTATGTCGTTCATTTATGTCATCTTCGAGGACGGCACCGACATCTACTGGGCACGCAGTCGCGTTATCGAATACATGAAACAGATAGAGGGGAAACTTCCGGCCGGTGTGACACCGACCATCGGACCTGACGCGACGTCGGTCGGCTGGGTCTATCAGTATGCATTGATCGATACCACCGGTACGCACGACCTGGCCGAGCTTCGCACCTTTCAGGATTTCAATCTCCGTTACGCGCTCTCGTCCGTCCCGGGAGTGGCCGAAGTGGCCAGCATCGGCGGATACCAGAAGCAATACCAGGTAGAGATCGATCCGGCGAAGTTGAAGGCGTATGGCTTGTCGATAGGGGATGTCAGCCGCGCCATTCGGGCCGGTAATAATGATGTTGGCGGGCGAGTTATAGAAATGACCGGTCGCGAGTATTTTGTCCGTGGCCAGGGATATGTGCAGGACCTCAACGCGCTTCGACAGGTCAGCCTGGGTGCATCGCCTGACGGGACGCCGATTCTTCTTGGCAATGTGGCCAAAGTGAGTTTTGGTCCGGAAATTCGCAGGGGACTTGGGGAATTCGACGGTGAGGGGGAAGCAGTGGGTGGGACAGTCATCATGCGCTATGGCGAGAACGCGCTCGATGTAATCAGCCGAGTCAAGGCGAGAATCGACGAATTGAAGCCGGGTTTTCCTGCCGGCGTGGAACTTCGCGCTGTCTATGACCGCAGCAGTCTTATCGATCGGGCGATCCACACGTTGAAAAACAGTCTTATCGAGGAGGGAATAGTTGTCGCGGCGGTCATCATCATATTCCTGCTTCATTTCGGAAGCTCGCTGGTGCCGATTATTGCGCTGCCGTTGGCGGTGGCGCTGGCGTTTATCCCCATGCACTTGTTGGGGATCAATTCCAACATCATGAGCCTGGGCGGTATTGCCATCGCGATCGGCGCCATGGTGGATGCCAGTATCGTGCTGGTGGAGAATTCTCACAAGCGACTGGAGAAAGCACCGCCCGGGTCGAACCGCACGGACGTAATTATCGCCGCCGCGAAGGAAGTCGGGCCCGCCATATTCTACTCACTGCTCATCATAACGATCGCCTTCCTGCCCATTTTTGCCCTGACCGGCCAGGCGGGGAAGATGTTTTCGCCGCTGGCGTGGACCAAAACATTTGCCATGTTCTTCTCAGCCGTGGTGGCGATCACGGTGGCGCCAGCATTGATGACGATCCTCATCCGTGGGAAGATCCACCCGGAATCCAAACATCCGGTTTCGCGCTATCTCATCTCGATCTACAAGCCGTTCGTGTACGTGGCGCTTAGAAACCCCAGGACCACGATAGCCATTGGTCTGGCCGCTATCATCTCGGCCATACCTATGCTCCCGAAGATCGGCTCGGAGTTCATGCCGCCTTTGAACGAAGGGGACATTCTGTATATGCCGACCACGTTCCCGAATATCTCCATCGAACAGGCCAAACAGTACATGCAGTTTCAGGATCGGGTGATCAAATCGTTCCCCGAGGTGATCTCAGTTTATGGTAAGGCTGGTCGCTCCGAAACCGCCACTGATCCGGCGCCGCTCTCCATGCTTGAAACGGTCGTGCAACTGAAGCCGCCGAGTGAGTGGCGCAAGGTGCCGGAGAACCGATGGTATTCGGGCTGGGCGCCGGAGTTTGTAAAGAAAATGCTTCGACCTGTCTGGCCGGAAGAACGGACAATCTCCTGGAAGGAACTGATCGCCGAGTTTGACAAGGCGATGCAGATGCCGGGCTGGACCAACGCCTGGACGATGCCGATCAAGACCCGCATCGACATGCTCTCGACTGGTATTCGTACACCGATCGGAATCAAGATATTCGGTACTGATCTGAAGGAGATAGAAAATATCGGCATGCAGCTTGAGCGATCGGTATCAAAGATCCCGGGGACACGCAGTGTTTATTCCGATCGGAACACCGGCGGTTATTACGTAGATATCATTCCGGACCGCGCCGCCATTGCGCGATATGGTCTGAGCATGCAGGATGTTCAGGATGTTATCGAGGCAGCGATTGGCGGGATGCCGCTGTCGGTAACGGTCGAGGGGCGGAATCGATTCTCTATCAACCTCAGATACCCACGTGATCTTCGTGACGATCTCGAAAAGTTGAAAGCGATCGAGGTGCCGTTGCCGCAGCGAACGAACCCGGCCGGCTCGTCCGCAATGGGACAAATGGGTGCTATTGGACCGACCGGCGGGTCGCCGATGCTCGCCAGCACCGATGCGTCGCTCGACTATCAGGTCTGGGCGCAGATGGACAGGATGGGGAGTGGAGCCGGCTCGGGCAGTTCGCTGCCGACCGGGGCTGCTTCAGTCATGACCGGCGGCATGAATGGCCAGGCGGCGCCATCGAGCGGCGCCTCAAGCGCGTTTAGCTTCCCGGAAGGGCGCCCGCATGTGCCGCTGGGACAGATCGCCGAGATCAAGATAGCCAGCGGTCCGCCCATGATCCGAGATGAAAACGGCATGCTGGTCGGATATGTCTATGTGGACATGGACCAGGCCAAGCGGGATATCGGCGGCTATGTAAACGAAGCCAAGCAGGTGGTGGCGAAAGAGGTCAGTATTCCCGCCGGATACCATCTCAAGTGGACAGGGCAATATGAGTTACTTGAAGTCATGGCGCGCCGGATGAAGGTGGTCATTCCGATCACGATTCTCCTCGTCATCATCCTCCTGTATCTGAACTTCCGCAATATCACGGAGACGCTCATCGTGTTGGCCTCGGTGCCGTTCGCATTGGTCGGAAGCATCTGGCTCATGTATTTTCTCGGATACAACTACTCGACTGCCACGCTTGTCGGGATCATTGCGCTGGTTGGCTTGGCCACCGAAACCGGTATTGTGATGATCTTGTACCTCGACCATGCCTATGAGCGCCGCAAGAAGGCCGGCAAGGTACGGGATCTGAACGACATCATCTGGGCGCACATGGAAGGGACAGTGATGCGGGTACGGCCGAAGTTGATGACGGTTGGCACCACGATGATCGGGCTCGTGCCGCTCTTGTGGGCGACCGGTACCGGTGCTGATGTCATGAAGCGGATTGCCGCGCCGATGGTAGGGGGGCTTATCAGCTCGACGTTTCTGACACTTGAGATCATCCCGGTAGTGTACACGTACTGGCGGTTGTGGCAGATCAAGCATGAGAAGCGCGCAGCCTGAAATCAGGGCTTCTCGCGAAGCAGCAAGTCGGAAGTCGATTGAACTTGGGACTGTACGCTTAGCGGCCTAAGGGCATCGGCAATGAGTCGATTGCCCAGGGGTCGGAAGTGGCCGCCATCCTCAAAAAACAGCTGCCACGGCGGCTCCCCGGAGTCACGAAGGACCTGCCGGACATCGACCATAGTGAAACCCTCCTTTCTAAGATTGGCTACGAGCGTGCCAAACTGATCCGGTAGACGTTTGCGCCATCGGGATGGAAACGCGGTCGCCTGATCCGGGATCAGCATGTAGATGACCTTCGCATCGTGTCTTGCAGCTTCGTCCTTCAACCGCCGCATGAGGGTGAGCACCAAAGGAGAGGTCTCTCGTTCGTCGCTGAGTATACCGAATAGTCCGCGTGCCTTTTTGTACGTCCACCAACCTAAAGACGCGAGCGGTGAAAAACCGCACCGTTGATAGCCGGTGAATTCGGCGTAGTATTCATCACTCGCCACAAGACTGTCGAGCAGGTCGTTGTGTTGGAATACCGTTCGCCAGATATCACGGTGCGGAACGGGCATCAACGTAAGAGCTGTATCGCGCATAATAAGGCGTGGCTTAAAGTGCGGCATGTAGACTTCCTGCGGATATCGTAACGGCAGGTACCGGTTGTCAAGTCCATCGGAAGGATGGTAGGGAAGTCCGACAGCGATCACGTTCGCGTTGTATTGCCAAAGTCGATTGGAATAGGCGAGGTACATCTGGTCCAGCGTGTAAAGCATGGTGGCGAAGTTGAGACATTCTGTGGTCGAGTCTTCCAAGTACGCTGAAATGGTCTCATCGGTTGTGACCGCGGCACCTCCGTTGGTCAGCGAACTACCAAGAAAGAGCGCGCGAATCGGCGTGGTCCGGTCCAGGCCATACTCATGCATCGAGCGAGCGCCGTTGGCGTCGAGTTGCCATTTGTCGCGGCTGGCATTAGGGCGATTTCGCCATCCCAGCAAAGAATCATACACGAGGTAATCATCGCGGTCATCCAAAAAGCGGATCGTGGTCATGCGGGCGCGGTCGCCGAGGTAGGCGGACAAGTAGACATGTTTTGGTACTATTAGCGGTCCCACTAGTGATACGATGAGTTCGGCGGCAACGAGAATCAGCGTAGCGTACCACAACGCCGGTGCACCGCGGCGGAGATGGACCAACTGCTTGAATAGTGAAGGGGCGTTTGTCTCAATGTTATTCATATCTCAAAACTGAAAGTAGATGAACTGGCTGGTCTGTCCCGGCCGGGCGTTGAAGAGAAACAGTATCAAGGCCACGTATGCGACGGCGGCGGTTATGGCGGGGACAGATGCCTTTACGGTCGGTCGATGCTCCAGCAGCCATCCGGCAATGTGGTCAACCGCAAAGGCGAAGAACGCTCCCCATACCATCATCGGGAGTTGCAACTGTTTCACCCCAGAGCCAGAGAACAGGCCAGTCAGGTAGGAAGCAAACGCATCAAAGCTATTGGATCGAAAGAGCACCCATGAAACCAGCAAGGCCGCCTGCGTGATAAGCCATGCCGCCACTATTCCGAATGAGAACCAGCTATTGTCGGATTTCTTTGTCTCAACCGCCGCACGGGATCGATGCCAAATTTCGTAGGTGACAATGTAGATGCCGTGAAGCGCTCCCCACGCCACAAATGTCCAGCTGGCTCCATGCCAGAGTCCGCAGATGACAAAGACGACGAACAGGCTAAAATGGGAGCGAAGCCGGATTTTCCAGCCGCCACTGAACGGAATGTTCTTTGCCAACGCCCACCAGATATAGTCACGAAGCCATCGCGATAGCGTGATATGCCACCGCCGCCAGAACTCGGCGATGTTCACGGCGAGGTAGGGGAAGTTGAAGTTCTCCGGCAGTTTCAGGCCCAACAGGCGTGCCACGCCAACGGCCATGCTGGAGTACCCCGAGAAGTCGGCATATATCTGAACGGCGTATCCCGCCATGGCCAGCCAGTGAAGACCTGCCGAGTAGCTCTCTGGAGCGGCAAAGACCGGATCGACGAGATACAGCGCCAGCGTGTCGGCGATGAACAGTTTCTTGAACAGACCGAGCAGAATCCGACGGAGGCCCACCTCCAGATCGGCGGGGGTGGGCTGTCTTTCCTTCCGAAACTGGGGCAGGAACTGGCGGGCACGAGTGATGGGACCGGCCACAATATGGCCGAAAAAGCCGGCGAAGACCGCAAAGTGAAGCGAGGAACCGGTCGGCTTGATCTGACCGCGATAGATGTCCAGAGTGTACGTGAGCATTTGGAACGTGTAGTACGAGAGGCCGAGCGGGAGAATAATGTGTCGAGTGACCGACGACACGGTGAATCCCGCCGACGCCAGCATCGCAGCAAAACTCTCGACGAAGAAATTGTAGTACTTGAAATATCCGAGCACGCCAACACTTACGATGAGACTGACCAGCAGCCAGGCGCGCCGGCGCACCGGTCGGTCGGCCTGATCGATCTGGCTGCCGCAGACATAATTGACGGCGGCAAGGGAAAACAAGAGTGCCAGGAAGCGCCAGTCCCAGTACGCGTAGAAGAGGCAATTGGCGGATAGAAGCAACCAGACCTGCGGGCGATTCGGTAAATACCAGTAGACCAGGAAAACGCCAATCAGGAATACGGCAAAGACGGATGATGCAAAGCTCATGATCACCTGCGTATGTTTGGCGGCACCGGATCAGACCGCCAAGCATACAATGTGGACCAGTGTGGTCCAAGTCCTTTTTGCGGTAGGGCCGTCTCAATAACAACAGGCAGGTACCTTCGGACACCTGCCTGACAACTCTCACTGAAGATGACGCCTGAACGGGTCGTGTCGTTCGGAGAACTATTCTCTGCTGCGGCCGCGGAAACCGCCGCCACCGTCGCCGAACCGACGGTCACCACCGCCGCCCGGTCGGTCCTCTTTGGGACGACCGACGTTTACGCGGAGACGACGACCCTTCAGGTCCTGTCCGTTCAGCCCGTCGATAGCGGCCTGAGCCTCGGAGTCGGAGGGCATCTCGACGAACCCGAAGCCGCGCGGCTGACGCGTATCGCGGTCGAAAATGATCTTCGCGGATGAGACCTCGCCGAACGCCTCAAACGCTGTTCTCAGTTCCTGCTCTGTCAATTCGTGGGGCAGGTTGCCTACGTAGATGTTCATGAAAAAAACCTCATTAAGTGGGGTTACCCCCGCTGTGCGCGGAGAATGGTTTATGTATGATTTGTTGCTATACGAAAGAAGTTTTCAAGCAATTGATTGTTGAGAGTCCTGATCTTTGTTTCGTTATCGACAAAAGAAGCGATAACTTTATCTGCGTTCAGGCCGGTTTCGACAAGCTCGCCTTGGTAGGTTTGACACCAGCCGGCAATATCCGACCCTGTGGCCTCGAGGTGAAACTGAATCCCAACTTGTTTCCCTCGCCGGAACGCCTGATTGGCACACAGGTCGCTCTTCGCCAGATTCGGCACGCCAAATGGTGTCTTGAAGGTGTCCCCATGCCACTGGAACGCCGGAAAGCTGGTGTCAAAACCCCAAAACAGCGGGTCGGTCTGACCTTCCGAGGTCAGCTCGATCATGGAAGCGCCGATCTCCTTCACGTTGTTGCGTCCGACTGACGCCCCCAACACGCGGGCCAGGAGCTGACCGCCGAAGCAAATGCCCAGGTATGGGATATCGGCCCGCACCGTGCCGGACACGTACTCGAAAAGCCTGACCAGAAATTCATGCTCGCGATAGGTGGTGACCGACAGCGGACACCCCATCACCACCAAAGCGCCGAGATCGCCGGCATCCGGGTATGCATTATCGGTCCATGACCTGACCAGAGTCCACGGTATGTCTCTTTGGGAGAGGTAATCCACTATGGCGCCGGGTGGCTCCGGGGCACAATTCTGAACGACAAGAACAGGTTTCATATAGGAAGACAACTGCACTGCCTTCAGCCAAACAAGCTACACGAAATACGGGATACGTGCAATAGCTGTTAGAAAGCTATTTGAAGAGCTCCTTGACAAATTGTGGCAGCGCAAAGGCCGCGTGATGGATATCGGCGTTGTAGTAGCGGGTGGTGAGACGGAGTCGCTCGTATCGAGCCCGGTCGAAGTCCTTGAGCGGGTCGTACTTGCGCGTGCAAAGGGCAAACGACCAGTAAGCCGACGGATATATGGGCATAAAACATGTATACATTTTTACAACCGGGAAGACCGCTTGAAGGTTCGCGAAAATCCCCCTGACCGACTGCTGGTTGAAGAAAGGTGATTCGGACTGCGCTACCACGATGCCATCGGGGTTCAGGCGGGCCGCCACGTTTCGGTAGAATGGCTGCTGGAACAGTTCCTGAGCAGGACCAACCGGATCAGAAAGGTCCAACAGGATGATATCGAATTTGTCCGTCCCCTTTTCGATATACTCTTTGCCGTCCATGAAAACCAGCCTGGCCCTTCGGTCATTCACGCCGGTGGTCAGGTAGGGGAAGTATTTCTTTGAGACCTCGACCACCATCTGGTCGATCTCGCACATCACGCACTCTTCGACTTCCGGGTGTTTGAGGATCTCGGTCAGGGCGCCGCAGTCACCGCCTCCTATAATGAGCACTCGTTTCGGGCTCGGGTGGGTGAAGAGCGGAATGTGGGTGATCATCTCGTTGTAGGCGTTGTTGTCACGGTCGGCGGCCATGAGGGAGCCATAGAGGACCAGCAGGCGACCGAAATCCCGGCTCTCCAGAATGTCGATCCGCTGAAACTCCGATTGGAGGGATGCCACCACTCGGTCAACCTTGACGGTGAGACCGGAGAGCCCCTCATGGAGTTCGGAGTACCAGACATTCCACAGGTCGGTCATGCTGGTCTCATGGACCATCACGCCATCTTGCCTCGACATGTTCTTCTCCTGGGCGCCAATTCCGCTCACGACTGTGCCTGCTCGATCACTTTGTATTCCGGGCGATACAGCGAGTTGAAATCGGAGCCGGAGACGGCACAATAAGCGCCGGTCATCGGGAATACAAACATCTCGCCGATCTCGTGCTCCGGGATGAACAGGCCATCGTACATGACGTCAAAGGAGTCGCAGGTCGGGCCGGCCAGCACCGAGAGCTTCTCGTTGCCCCGCTTATTGGTCACGACCGGATACTGGCAATGGTCGTACACAATGCCGGAGAAGGTCGAGTAGAGGCCGTCATCCAGATAGTACCACATTTTGCCGTCGCGGAACGACTTGCCTATGACCGAGCAGACCAGGGTTACGGGACTGGCGGAAATGAACCGCCCCGGTTCGCAGACCACCTTGATGCCGGGACGGATCTTCTTGTCCAATGCCTTCCGAATCGGCACGCAGAAATCCTCGATATTGGGGATCGGCTGAATGTACTCGACCGGGAAACCACCGCCGATATCCAGCACGCGAGTGTCGAACCCTTCGAGATCCAGCGCGTGGATCAGGTCTTTGGCGGCGTTGATCGCCTTGACATAGTTTTCCGGGTAGATGCATTGGGAGCCGATATGGAAGCACAGGCCGTAGAATTCATGCCCTGCCTCCTGGATCTGACGTGCCAGCGGGAGAACTTCGGCAACCGTGCAGCCGAACTTGTACTGGAGATTCACGACCGCCCGGGTGTTGGTGTTGATGCGATACCGAATGAGCACCTTGAGCTTCTTGTCGGTATAGCGATTGAACTTGGGGATCTCCGAGGGGTTGTCCACCACGAAAATCTCCACCCCTTTGCCGACTGCGTAGTCGAACTCATCCCGGGTCTTGACTGGATGGGAGTGAATCAGCGTGTGGGAGGCGACGCCGGTTTTGAGCACAGATTCGATCTCCTTGGCGGAGCAGACGTCAAAATTGCCGCCGCCGGCCGCTACCTCGTCGATGATCTGCTGGTGGTTATTGGATTTGACGGCATAATGAATGCCCACCCTCGGCAGCGCCGCTTTGAGCGCCAGATAATTCCTGCGAATCTCGGCCCGCGACAGTAGGAGCATCGGCGTGCCGAGCGACCTGTTTTCGAACAACTCCCTGATAAGAGCAGTGTCCACGCCTCGGAAGAGGCTGGTGTTTTCCATAACCGCGAAATCCATAGCGTGCGTCATGGCGTACACTCCCCTTAGTGGGCCACTTGGGCCCGGTTGACGGTTTGCGGGAACGGCTTGTGGTGGATGACCTCATCGGTCTCCGACGGTATGCCGCGTTTCAGTTCCTGAACGTGGGCCTGGCGAGCCGCCAGCGCCTCGACCATGTGTTGGTGGGCCTTGTACGGGTCGACCGTGTCACCGCAGGTGAAATAATCGACTGCCGCATAGCCGTACTCGGGCCAGGTATGGATGGAAATGTGAGACTCGGCGATCACCACGACCCCCGAAACGCCCTGGGGGTTGTAGCGGTGAAAGACGGAGCGGACAATGGTCGCGCCCGACTTGCGAACCGCCTCGTTCATAGCCTCTTCGAGGTAGCGGATATCATCGAGCACGCGTTTGTCGCAGTTCGAGTACTCCACTACCAGGTGGCGTCCGAGCATCTTCATCGTACCGGTCCCTCCTTCAGGACTCCAGGGTTACGTCTACATCTGGGGCGGGGTGGTGACCCACAGGACTCTCACCATGTTCCGCCCGTTGTTGATCAACTGATGAGTCTTATCGGACTCAAAATAGAAGCAGTGCCGGCTGGGCACCTTGTAACTCTTCTTGTTCATCTTCAGCGTGACTGTGCCGCCCAGCACATAGCCAAACTGCTCGCCGGGATGTGGCCCCTGGGGTTCCAGGCGGTCACCCGGTTTCATCTCCAGCATGATCGGGTCCATCAGGTTGTTGGTGGAGCCGGGCACCAGCAGTTCGAATTTGCTGATTCCCCAGCCCTCCACCGGCACCCGCTCCGCCGGCGTGAACACCACTTTTTCTTCGGCGCTGTCGGTGAAGAACTCGGACAGGGTCACGCTGAGCGCCTCCAGGAGGTCCGCCAGCGAATCGACCGAAATGGAGGATTGATCGTTTTCGAGTTGAGATATGAACCCCTTGGTGAGCTGGGCGCGGTCCGCCAGCTCTTCCTGTGTCAGCCCGGAGGCCAACCGCAGCGCCTTGATTTTCTCCCCGATCTTCAGCTCCAACGAATCAATCCGTTCACCTTCTTGGTTTAGTAAACTAAGCTTTTCTGTTTAATAAACGGTGGCAGTATACTTTCAGTTTCAAACTTGTCAAGGATTTTTTGCCCGCGTCGGTGTTTTTTTTGAACAGTCTCGGCGCCGTTAGCCGCGGCAGAAGCGCTTTTGCCTTGCCAGAGCGCCGCCTGAATGGTACATTATCTATTGAGGACTTGCAAAGACCACCATTTACCCGCTGTGAAGAGTTCGTTGATGAAATATAGAGGAGGCCATGTGAGGAAACTGCTTGTGGCCTGCTGCCTGCTGGCGGGGCTGGGAGGGACCGTCCAGGCGCAGAGCATCAGGGTCGGCATCGGGTTTTCCGCCGGTATGGATGTGCCGATCGGCCAGGAAGACCAGAAGTCCGGATCGCTGTTCGGGTTTAGAGCCCGACTGAAACTGCTCCCGGCGATTGCGCTGGAGCCAAACCTGTTTTTCACCAAATACGGGCAACCCTCCCCGCAGGATATCCCCGACTACGATCTCCCCGGTTCCAAGATCACGGCGTATGGCGTTGATGCCACGCTGGGGGCGAAGATCGGTGGCACCGGTGTCAAGCCGTTCGGTATTCTGGGAGTCGGACACTACACGGTCAAGCGGGAGGAGGCGGATCAGAAATTCTCAGAGATCGGTTGGTCGGCCGGGTTGGGACTGGAGATCGGGATTACGTCAGTGGTGGGGCTCGATTTCCGCGGCAAACTGGTGGTCATTCCTGTCGAAGGGGGCGATTCTAAAAAAGCCGCCTCGGTGACGGGTGGCCTTAACTACTACTTCGGTAACTGAGGAGAGACAACGATGCGCACTATGATAAGAAGATCAGCCATCGCCGGTATGCTCGCCTCAGCTCTGATGGTAGGCGGCTGCCTGCTCTCGGCCACTTTCGTTGTGCAGGTCCTTTTCCGTGACTCCGATATGGGAGACCATACGGTTCGGTACCATAAGCTGGTGGATATTACCACTGAACCGGACTGGCAGGACAACAAGGACAAGATCCATACGATCGAGCTGGTCGGCTTCCAACTCTGGATAACCAATAACATTCAGGGGAATAGTTTCAACCTGTATGTCGATGATGGCGATGATCCCGAGCAAATGACCCGAGCCGATGTCGACGCCAACACGACCAAGATCATCAATGCCCTCGCCCTTCCGGCGGGAGAACAGAGATATGTGCGGTATTCCGAATCGCTGAGGCTGCTGCAGAATGAAGACATCCTCAAAGCGCTGGTGAAGGAAGGGAAGTTCCATTTCTACGCCACCAGCAAGAATCCGAACATCGATTTCACGCTCGATTCGGTGCGGGTGATCGTGACACTGTCGGCGGGCAACTGAGAGTCGGTCTCAGGCATACGCTATATAATGGAGAGCCGGCTCCGGATTCGGAGCCGGCTCTTTTTCCTGCCCGAGTTTCTGTTGCGCCAGATGGCGCGGGATGAAGGACAAAAAAATCGGTTTGACTTTGCTTTGGTCAGAAATATATTGGCGTCCGAAATTGTCACTGAAAGGGTTATTATGACCCTTTTACTCGTTCCACCCGGTGGAAAAAAGGACAGGTCGTACGCCCAGATATCGCTGTTAGCGGCGATACCGGCGATCTTGGTGGCGGCCCCGCTGGTCGGGTTTTTCATCGGCCGTTGGGCCGACCAGAAACTCGGCACGGAGCCGTATCTGGTGATCGGTGGGATAGTCCTTGGTTTTTTCGCAGCGGGTCGCGAGATATATCGACTGGTGAAAAAGTCTGAGGAGTTGGATAAGGACGACCGGGATGGCTGAGATGGGATTGGAGTTTATCGACCGCACGCTGCGCTCTTCCGGCATTGTCCTCCTCATTTTTCTGCCGTTCGGAGTCTATTACTTCGGCCTTTTCCCAACGCTCGCAATCCTGTCCGGAGCCATCTGGGGGATGCTCAATCTGATGATGACGACCGCTCTCATCCGGGCGTTCATTCGACCGGGTGGTGCCGATGTCGCGCGGTCGATTGCGTGGGCAGTGGTCAAGTTCCCGCTCTTGTATGGAGCTGGATTTGGCCTCCTGATGATACGCGAGTTCAATCCCATGCATCTGCTTATCGGTTTCACCGGCGTGCTCGGCGTGATGGTCCTCAAAGCTCTGGGACGATTGCTTCTTGGTTTGGATGCCGGAACGAGCAATGATAACCATATGGCTAAGACAGTATGAGCGCTTTCGTTCACCAGATAATGACCCTTGCTGCGCCAACCGTGCTGCCGCTCCTGTCTGTGGCTTCATCGACTGAAGAGGGCGGGTCGTCCGAGCTTCCCTCACTCGTCGGGATGCTGACGCATCACGAAGGGCCAATATATCACTGGGTCAATATTATCTACGCGCTGGCGGTCTCCGTGATCCTCTGCGTGGTGGCGGTGCGGGTATATGCGAAACGACAGATGATCCCGGGACCGCTTCAGAATGTCGTCGAAATGGCCGTGGAAGGAATGTACAATTTCCTTCATTCAATCCTCGGCCACGAAGCCCGTAGGTTTGTGCCGTTTCTGGGGACATTGTTTTTCTATATCCTCTTTATGAACTTGATGGGGATCGTCCCGCTCGGCCATTCGCCCTCGACCAATATCAACATCACGGCATCGCTGGCGATAATGGTGTTCCTGTACGTGCAGTACATAGGGGTCACTCGGCTCGGCATTGTCGGGTATTTCGACCACCTGATCGGTCAGCCACGCGACGTGATCGGATGGGTGATCGTGCCATTGATATTTCCCATTCACGTCATCGGCGAATTCGCCAAACCGTTCAGCCTGGCGCTCCGGTTGTTCGGTAATATTACCGGTGAGGATATTCTGGTGGCGGCGTTCGTGGGCTTAGGCGTGATGGCGCTGGGATTCATCGGTTCACCTGTCGGGCTGCCGTTCAACGTGCCGTTCATCCTTTTGGGATTGTTGCTGTCGACCATACAGGCACTGGTGTTCACGCTGTTGTCGACCATCTATATACTCATGATGTTACCGCATGAGGAGCATCATTGACCGAGAACGATTCTGTTTTGAAGGAATAACGTAGATAGGAGGAAACAATGGACTATCAATCAATGTTGGCATGGGCATTGCCGATGGGCGTCGGCCTGGCGGCGGTTGGTTCCGGCCTCGGTCTGGGACGGGCGGTCGGTTCAGCGATGGAAGCGATCGGTCGTCAGCCCGAAGCATCCGGCAAGATTCAGACGGCCATGATTATCGGCGCTGCGCTGATCGAAGCTTTGACGATCTACGCCCTGGTGGTGTTTTTCCTGATGTTCGGGAAAATCGGCGCTCACTGAAGTGGATTCGGCGTACGGCAACACAAGCGAAAGCCGTGCGCCAGCCGTTAGAGGACTGGAGATCGCATGAGTTTAGAGTGGCAGCAGTTACTTACCCATGCATTGGGTTTTCTCATCACGCTGTGGATCCTCAAACGCTTCGCCTGGAAGCCGCTTCTGGCTTTGATGGAAGAACGGCGGAATCGGATCGCGGGAGAATTCCGGCAGATTGAAACCGAAAGGGCGAATGTCGCAGGCCAAAAAGCTGAATACGATGCCAAGCTGCGTGAGATTGAGAATGAACGCCGGGCCAAAATTGTCGAAGCGGTTGAAGAAGGCAAGAAAGTGGCGGCAGATATCAAGAGCTCGGCGCAGAACGAGGTGAAGGAACTTCACGTCAAGGCGCGGGCCGAACTCGAACGGGATGTCGCCAAGGCGCGAGTGGAGCTTCGCAATCAGATGGTGACGATCACGATGACGGCCGCGGAAAAGCTGCTTCGCGAGAAGCTGGACGACAAAAAACACCGCGACCTGATCGACCGCTATATCGCGGAGATCGAGAAAGCATAGTTCGGATGCTGGCGCAAGAGATCGGACACAAATATGCGCACGCACTGTTCATGTCCGCCAAGCATAAGAAGATGCTTGAGTTGGCTGATGAGCAGTTCCTGGCGCTGAAAGCAATCCTTTCGCAGGACCGGTCGCTGCAGTCGTTTCTCGATGCGCCGCAAGTGCCGGATGACAAGAAAGAAGCGCTGATCCGGAAGGTCTTCGAAGGCCGCATGGAACGGATGTTTGTCGAGTTCCTGCTGGTCCTGCTTGATAAGCACCGGATCAACTACCTGCCGGAGATCATCGACGAATTCGACCGGCTCGTGAAAGCCGAGAAGGGTATTGCGCGGGTAACCGTCATCACGGCGATGCCGCTTTCGACAGCCGAAGCGCAGTCGCTGATCGCCCGCCTGGCAGTGAGGAGCGGGATGACCATTGAACTGGAGCAGAAGATCGATCCGGCCATCTTAGGCGGCACCATCGTGATTATGCACAACCAAATCATTGACGGATCGCTGCGGCACGGTCTGGACCGGATCCGCGAACAATTGGAAAAGGTCAAGGTGGCGTGATCGGTGGCGTGAGCCCGCGAAGAGAATACTTCGTCGTCACTTGCCTTTCGGCGGGCGACGCCTCGCAGTGACGGCGACGGGCTGTCCAGCGTATGGAATGTGAGCAATTTGACATAGGAGGATGATGATGGGTCTCAATCCTGAAGAAGTCTCATCGGTCATCAGAAAAGAGATCGAGAAATACGAGACCAAGCTCGAAATGGAGTCGGTGGGAACCGTGCTCCAGGTGGGCGATGGTATCGCTCGCATCTGGGGTCTTGAGGACGTCCAGATGTCCGAGTTGATCCTGTTCCCCGGCGATCTGCTGGGCATGGTGCTCAATCTCGAAGCCGACAACGTTGGCGCGGCGATTTTCGGCCCGGATACCAAGATTAACGAAGGGGACACGGTTCGTCGCACCGGACGAGTAGCCTCCGTGCCGGTAGGTGAGGCGCTGGTCGGCCGGGTGGTGAATCCGCTCGGGCAGCCGCTTGACGGCAAGGGCCCGATTGTGACCGATAAATATCGGGTGATCGAAGGGCACGCGCCGAATGTCGTGCAGCGCCAGCCGGTGAAAGAGCCGCTCCAGACAGGTCTCAAGGCGATTGACTCGATGATTCCCATCGGGCGCGGACAGCGCGAATTGATTATTGGGGACCGTCAGACCGGCAAGACGGCGCTGGCCATCGACACCATCATCAATCAAAAAGGTCAAAACGTCTTCTGCATATACGTAGCGATCGGGCAGAAGGCCTCGACGGTGGCCCAGGTAGTGGAAGTGCTCCGCAAGCACGGTGCGATGGAATATACCACAGTCGTGACCGCGTCGGCGACCGACCCGGCACCGCTTCAATATATCGCGCCCTATTCCGGATGTGCCATGGGTGAGGAGTTCCGCGATTCCAAGCGGCACGCGCTCTGTATTTACGATGACCTGTCCAAACAGGCGCAGGCGTACCGCCAGTTGTCGCTCCTGCTTCGTCGTCCGCCGGGCCGCGAGGCATACCCCGGAGACATTTTCTACTGTCACTCGCGTCTGCTGGAGCGTGCGGCCAAGTTGTCCGATGAATTGGGTGGCGGATCGCTGACCGCACTGCCGATTATCGAAACGCAGGCCGGCGACGTATCGGCTTACATTCCGACCAACGTAATCTCCATTACCGATGGCCAGATATTTCTCGAATCCGAGTTGTTCTTCTCCGGCGTACGACCGGCGATCAACGTGGGTATCTCGGTGTCGCGAGTCGGCGGCAACGCGCAAACCAAGATGATGAAGCAGGTGGCTGGCTCGTTGAAGCTGGACCTGGCGCAGTACCGTGAGCTGGCGGCGTTTACGCAGTTCGGTTCAGACCTGGACGAGGCGACCCGCAAGCAGCTCAACCGTGGCGAGAAGATGGTAGAGTTGCTTAAACAGTTGCAGTATGTCCCGATGCCGGTCGCCAAACAAGTGATGGTCATTTGGGTGGGAACCCGCGGGCATTTTGATGATGTGCCAAAGGCGGCGATTGCCCGATTCGAACGTGAGTTCTTCGCCTATTGCGACAAAAACTATCCGGAGATCGAGCCGACACTCGCCAAAGACAAAGTGATTTCGGACGCGACTGAAGCGAAGCTGAAAGACGCGGTCGGGAAATTCAAAGCCCAGTTCAAAGCATGAACATGAAACACGTCAGGATTAGACAGGCTCGCCCGTGGCGACACTGAGAGCAGTAAAAAAACGAATCCGGACGGTTGTATCGACTCGTCGCATCACCAAGGCGATGGAGATGGTAGCTGCGGCCAATCTGCGTAAGGCGCAGCAACGGGTCATGCAGGCCAAACCGTATGCCAGGAAGCTTGACGAGATGCTGAGGCATCTGGCGGCCGGTTCAGCCGGCGAGATCACGCATCCGTATTTCGAGGAACGGCCGGTAAAACGGCACACCTTGGTGGTGATCACGTCGGATCGAGGGCTCTGCGGCTCGTTCAACTCGAACGTGATCCGTCGCGCTGACCAGTGGCTCAACGAGCAGCACGAGGCGGAGGTCGAGATCGTGGCGATAGGCAAACGCGCCAACGATTACTACAAGCGCCGCCGCTGGCCGGTCGTCCAATTCTATGGCGACTGGGGCGGCGTCATCGACTACGATAAAGCCCGCCGTATCGTGTCGTTTCTTACTGCACGGTTCGTGGCGGGCGAAACCGATGCCATCAATCTGGTCTATACGCGTTTTTTGTCCATGGCTCGATATCAGTTGACGAACGAGCAGTACCTGCCGATCGCGCGTCCGAAAGTCAGCGCGGAAGAGAAATGTGGTGAGTATATATTTGAGCCGTCACCCGAAATGATCTATGCGGCGCTGATGCCGGGATATGCGACAACCAAAATGGTAACCGCTCTCGTGGAATCATTCGCCAGCGAACATGGCAGCCGGATGATGGCTATGGGGGCCGCCACCAACAACGCGGGCGATATGATCAATACCCTCACCCTGGATTACAACAAGGCGCGGCAGGCTCAGATCACGAAAGAGATATTGGAAGTGGTGTCCGGAGCGGAGGCGTTGAAAGGGTGAGTGGCAAGCCACTTTTTTCCGCTTCGCGTCCAATGAGAGCGGCTGATGATCGGAAGAGTAGTGTAACAACCGGCCTATAGACGGAACTGGCCGTAAGTTTGACTAGATGTATTGTGAATAGACGGAGTAGGCTGCATGGCTGAAAATATCGGAAAAGTGGTTCAGGTAATCGGCCCGACGGTGGATTGCGAGTTCCCCTCGGATTCGCTGCCGAACATCCTCAACGCCATCAAGATCAAGGATGAGTCACGCAAGATCGACCTGACGGTCGAGGTGGCGATTCATATCGGCGACAATATCGTGCGCTGTGTGGCGCTGGCCTCGACCGACGGCTTGGTGCGCGGCATGAAGGCGGTTGACACCGGTTCGCCCATTACCGTTCCTGTCGGCGATGTGGCGCTGGGACGCCTGTTCAATCTGCTTGGCGAGCCGATCGATACAGTTGGTGCATTGCCCCCGGGCACCAAGCGGCTGCCGATACATCGCGCCGCTCCCGCGTTCGAGGATCAGGTGACGACGGTCGAGATGTTCGAGACCGGTATCAAGGTGATCGACCTGCTGGAGCCGTATGCGAAGGGCGGAAAAGTGGGGCTCTTCGGTGGCGCCGGTGTCGGCAAAACGGTGGTCATTCAGGAACTGATCCACAATATCGCCACCGAGCATGGTGGCTATTCCGTGTTCTGCGGCGTCGGCGAACGAACCCGCGAGGGGAACGACCTCTGGCTCGAAATGACGCATTCCGGTGTTATCAAGAAAACCGCGCTGGTGTTCGGCCAGATGAACGAGCCGCCGGGCGCGCGCCTTCGCGTGGGACTTTCCGGTCTGACGGTGGCGGAATATTTCCGCGACGAAGAGAACCAGGATGTACTGTTGTTCATCGATAACATCTTCCGCTTCGTACAGGCAGGTTCGGAGGTTTCGGCGCTGCTCGGGCGGATGCCGTCGGCGGTAGGGTACCAACCTACTTTGGGCACGGAGATGGGGGCGCTCCAAGAGCGAATCACCTCGACAAAATCTGGTTCCATCACATCAGTGCAGGCGATCTACGTGCCGGCCGATGACCTGACCGATCCGGCCCCGGCGACCACGTTCTCGCACCTGGATGCCACGACCGTGCTGTCGCGGCAGATCGCCGAGCTGGGTATCTACCCGGCGGTGGACCCGCTCGACTCAACTTCGCGAATTCTCGATCCATTGATCGTCGGTGAAGATCATTACCGCGTGGCGCGCGGCGTGCAGCAGGTTCTTCAGCGCTATAAAGACCTTCAGGACATCATCGCCATTCTTGGTATTGATGAGCTGTCCGAGGAGGACAAACTGACGGTGCAGCGAGCGCGCAAAATTCAACGGTTCCTGTCGCAGCCGTTCCATGTGGCTGAGGCGTTCACCGGCAAGGCCGGTAAGTATGTCAGGGTGGGCGACACGATCAGGGGATTTGACATGCTGATATCGGGCCAGCTCGATCACATCCCTGAGCAGTTCTTCTTCCTGGTCGGACCGATCGAGGAAGCGGTCGAGAATTTCGAGAAATCGAAGAAGTAGGAATGATGTTTCTTCTGTCGATCGTCACGCCGGAACGCGCGTACTATGAGGCGGAGGTCCGGTCACTAACCGCGCCGGGCAGCGAGGGGTATCTTGGTGTGCTTTCCCAGCACGCGCCGCTAATCACGGCGCTCAAGCCGGGCAAGATCGAGTTTCGAGATGCTGAGGATGTCGTGCATGTGCTGGCAGTGTCCGACGGCTTTCTGGAAGTTTCGGCAAACCGGGCGACGATCCTGGCGGATGCGGTTGAGGAAGCGAATGGGATCGACATCGAGCGGGCCAGGGCCGCATACGAGCGGAACAAAGCGCGCATTGTGAAGGCGGGTGCGGGGGAAACCGATATCGACCTGCCGTCGGTGCGTTCGGCTCTGGAGCGAGCGGCTAATCGCATTCGAGTGTATAACGAAACGCACCAGTAGGGGCCCGGACCAGGGGTCAAGCGTGAGCCGGTCGGTTGATACTGGCCGGTTTTTCTTTGTTCTTCAGGTTGACCCTGACCCGGCGGCGGCCGGCCGCAGAAACGAGACAACTCGTTGTGTTGCTGTATGTTGTCGCTGGTGATTCGGCTTGACTTTTCAGGACTATTTGGGTAAAATTAGCGGTTATGATATTGGACCTAAGAGAATTCGATCAGTTTCCGGCGACGGCCGAAGTGGCGGCTCAAAAGGACGAATTTCAATCGTTCGCTCCCGAAGTGACGGCGGTTGACGATGTCCTGTTGCGGGTCACGATCCACAAGTCCGGTCAGGAATATATATGTCACGGGACAGTGCAGGCGCACGTCAAGATGGAGTGCAGCCGCTGCTTGCGCGAATTCTCGACTGAATTGAATATGCCGACCGAGTTTATCGTCCGATCGGATAGTCAGCCGGCGGAAACAATCAAGGGCGTGTTCGACGACCAGGATTATGTCTATATGCACGGACAGAACTTGATGGCCGACCCGGGCGAAATCGTCCGTCAGGCGCTGGTTCTATCTCTCGACATGAAGCCGTTATGTGCGGCGGACTGCAAGGGGTTGTGCCCGCGTTGCGGCGCCAATCTGAATGATGGCGCCTGCAGTTGCCGCCTTGAGCGGATCGATGACCGCTGGAGCGCGTTGAAGAGTCTGCGAAACAATCATACATAGAAAGAGGATACTCGGATGCCCAACCCAAAACGACGACACTCGCGAACGCGCGGGCGGCTGCGCCGCACCGGCTGGAAGATAGCCGTGCCCAACGTGGGCGAGTGCTCCAACTGCCACCAATCGCGTCTGCCGCACCATATCTGCCCGCACTGCGGGTTCTATGACGGGCGCAAGGTGCTTGCCACCCGGGAAGTGTAGTCTGGCGGTCACGCGACCGCGACATTGAGAAACGAAGACAAAAGGAACGAATGACCGGAAACGGCCAGTACACGGTGGCGCTCGATGTCATGGGCGCGGACAAGGGCCCCGGCGACATTATTGATGGGGGCATAAGCGCCGCTCTCAAGCTGGGGGATCGAGTCAAAATCTGTCTGGTCGGTCACAAGGACAAAATGGACCAATACCTGGTCCACCATAAATCGCTTCCCGCGAATGTCTCCATACATCATGCCGAGTCCGAGGTGCCGATGCATATCGCGGCGACGGACGGTGTCAAATTGAAGGACAGTTCGATCTCGGTCGGACTCCGCATGGTGCAGCGCCGAGAGGCGGATGCCTTCGTGTCGCCGGGGAACACCGGTGCCGTGATGGCGTCGTCACTCCTGACGCTCGGTCGGATTGAAGGTGTCAGCCGCCCGGCCATAACGGCGGCGTTCCCGACCAGCGAGGGACGCCCGGCGTTTGTTCTTGATGTGGGTGCCAATGCCGACTGCAAGCCGCAGCATCTTTCGCAGTTTGCGGTCATGGGTTCAGTGTATGCGCAGGCCGTGCTTCATCTGGAAGCCCCCCGGGTGGGACTCATCTCCATCGGGGAAGAGCGCAGCAAAGGAAACGAATTGATATTCGCCGCCCAGGAACTCCTGAAACATTCCAAGATCAACTTCGTGGGAAACATCGAAGGACGCGACATCATGGCGGGAACGGTCGATGTGGCGGTGACCGACGGTTTCACCGGAAATATCCTGCTGAAATTCGCCGAGTCGATCCAGCCGCTCATGATGAAAGCGATTAAGCGCCAGATTCAAACCAATATCTTTTCGCGCATGGGCGCGTACTTGATGCTGCCGTTCCTGAAACGCATGAAGCGGGCGTTCGACTATGCCCAATACGGCGGCGCGCCGCTGCTGGGCGTCAACGGCATCGTGATCATCTGCCACGGTTCTTCGAACTCCATTGCGATCGGCAATGCCGTGCTCGCCGCGTACGAGATGGCGAATCGGGGCATCAAAGAACGGATTCACGACGAATTGATCACAAATCATTTTGGACGTACGAATGGGTCACAAACTAAGCGCGCGGATAGCCGGGACGGGATCGTATACTCCGCCGCACCGGATGACCAACGCTGATCTCGAAAAGTTAGTCGATACATCCGACGATTGGATCGTCAGCCGCACCGGCATCAGGGAGCGACGGATCGCCGCCAACGGCACTGCCACATCCGACCTGGCCGTGGAGGCGTGCCGTCGGGCCATGGACATGGCCGGCGTTCGCAACGACGATATTGATCTGGTGATCAACGGCACGGTCACGCCGGATTACAAACTTCCGTCGACCGCCTGTGTGATACAGGAGAAAATGGGGCTGACCACCGCCGCGGCATTCGACATCGCGGCGGCATGCACCGGGTTCATCAACGGCCTTTCCGTGGCCAAGGCGTTTATCGAAACCGGCCAGTACCGGCGCATACTGGTGGTGGGTTCGGAGAAGCTGTCTTCGATCGTGAACTATACGGATCGCGCCACCTGTGTGTTATTTGGCGACGGCGCCGGTGCTGTGGTCGTGGAAGCCTCGGACTCGGATCGCGGGATCCTCTCGACCTACTTGAAGTCCGACGGCAGACTTCGCGAGTGGCTCTGGGTCGAAGTGGGCGGGACCGCCCGGCCATATACGCCGGAGTACTTATGGAACGGCCGGGACAAGGTCCTTATGAATGGATCGGAAGTGTTCAAGGTGGCTGTGCGCGAGATGAAGAAGGCGGCGCTAAGGGTGATCGAAGATGCCCGGTTGACACCCGCCGACATTTCGTTGCTCGTGCCGCATCAGGCCAACCTGCGGATTATTGCTGCCTTGGCCAAACGGCTGCATATCGGCCATGAGCGGATGTTCTTGAATCTGGAAAAGTACGGCAATACCTCGGCGGCTTCCGTTCCGATCGCGCTCGACGAAGCCAACCGCCAGGGAAGGCTGAAACCGGGTGATCATGTGTTGATGGTGGCGTTCGGCGGCGGGCTTATCTGGGGCGCCGCACTGGTGAGATGGTGAGGAACATGTGAATAACACAGCATTGTTTTTTCCGGGGCAGGCATCCCAATACGTTGGCATGGGCAAAGATCTTCACGACTATTCGGCCGATGTTCGGCTGTTGTACGAGATGGCATCAGATGAGATGGGGATTGACATAGCACGGCTGTCTTTCGAGGGACCAGCCGAGGAGCTGAAACGAACCGCCAACACGCAGCCGGCCATCTTGCTTCATTCGCTCGCGGTGCTGACCATCCTGCGTGAGGAGCTCCCGTCTTTTAGCTTTGCCGCCGGACATTCGCTCGGTGAATATGGTGCCCTGGCAGCGGCCGGAGCGCTCAGTAATGAAAACGCGGTTCGGGCAGTCATCAAGCGCGCGGCGTTGATGGAACAAGCCTGCATACAGAACCCGGGCACAATGGCTGCCATTATCGGTCTTGGCAATGAGCAAGTGGAAGAGGTGTGCAGGAAAGCCTCCATGTCAGGAATCGTCGTTGCCGCAAATTACAACGCGGCGAGTCAGGTTGTGATATCGGGCACCAACGCCGGGGTTGAGGCAGGCATAGCGTTCGCAAAAGAGGCTGGCGCCAAACGGGCGCTCAAGCTCGAAGTAGGCGGTGCGTTTCACTCGCCACTTATGCAGCCGGCCGTAGAATCGCTTGCCGCTTATCTTGAGGGGCTGAAGATCGATCAGGCGGTCCGCCCGGTCATAGCGAATGTCACGGGCCGGCCGGTCTCAGAACCCACCGAAATTCGGCAACTCCTGTCTCAGCAGGTCACAGCTCCCGTTCGCTGGGCACAGACCATGTCGTATCTCGCCGGAACGGGCGTCCGGAGCGTTATCGAAATCGGCCCTGGCAAGGTGCTGGCCGGTATGGCCCGGCGCGAAATGAATCTCGAACAGACCATCAATCTTGACACGCTGGCCGATGTCAAGGCGTTCACCTCGGTCGGCTCACGATAAGGAAGCGTATGGATTTTTCGGGAAAAACGGCACTGGTAACCGGATCGGCGCGCGGTATTGGCCGCGAGATTGCCGAGCAGTTCCTTCGACATGGCGCTCAAGTTGTCATTTGCGACATAGACCAGGCGTCGGTGGATGCCGCGCTGGCCCAGATGGGTTCTTCGGTGTTCGGTGTGAAGGCCGATGTCACCATCGCAGCCGATGTGGAAGCGATGTTCGAACAGGCTATGACCAGATTCGGCAGAGTGGATATCGTGGTCAATAATGCCGGGATCACCCGCGACACGCTCATGATCCGGATGGATGAAAAGGACTGGGACCTGGTGCTTGACATCAATCTGAAAGGGGCGTTTCTTGTCTCCAAGGCGGCCAGCCGCATCATGATGAAGCAGCGGTATGGGCGCATTATTAATATCAGTTCGGTGATCGGCTTGGTCGGCAACGCCGGGCAGGCCAATTATGCGGCATCGAAAGCAGGTCTGATCGGGCTGACCAAGTCGGCGGCTCGCGAGTTGGCGAGCCGGGGCATCACGGTGAATGCCGTTGCTCCCGGGTTCATTGAAACCGAAATGACCAAGAAGTTACCCGAAGCGGCGCGTGCAGCGTTGTTGCAGCAAGTGGTGGTGGGACGCCCGGGGCTGCCGTCTGATGTCGCCGCGACGGTTCTGTTTTTCGCCTCCGATGAGGCGGCATACGTCACCGGCCAGGTATTGGCGGTTGACGGCGGCTTGGCAATGTAGACTAACAACAATATACGCAAAGGAGACAGTTCATGCCTTCAGTCGAAGAAAAAGTCAAGGAAATCATAGTCGAGCAGCTCGGTGTCGAAGCCGGTCAGGTGACGGAAAGCGCCAAGTTCGTGGAAGACCTTGGAGCCGATTCGCTTGATACCGTGGAGCTGGTGATGGCGCTCGAAGAGGAGTTCTCTCTGGAGATCCCGGACGAGGACGCCGAGAAGATCCAGTCGGTCGGTGACGCCATCAGTTACATCAAAGAAAACACCAAGAAGGCCGGCGCCAACTGAGCGCCGGCGCCGCTGCGATACGCAGGCGCGTGCATATATGAAGGTGAGAACGGTCGTGACTGGCTTTGGCGCGGTAACCCCGTTGGGTAACACTGTTGAGACTCTGTGGGAGAATCTGCTTGCCGGTAGGTCCGGCGTGGCGCGGGTCACCCGGTTCAATGTCGACGACTACCCCACGCAGATAGCCGCCGAGGTCAAGGGATTCGACGCTTCACCGTACATTGAAAAGAAAGAGCTGCGACGCATGGACCTGGCCGAGCAGTACGCCATCGTGGCCAGCGAAATGGCGGTCAAGCATGCCGGTCTGGATCTGAAATCGCTCGATCTGGATCGCTGCGGCGTGGTGATCGGTTCCGGCATTGGCGGCATTTCCACCTTCGAGCAGCAGCACAGCACGCTGGTGACCTCGGGACCAGGTCGTGTCTCGCCATTCTTCATTCCCATGATGATCATCGACATGTGCGCCGGATTGGTCTCGATGCGGTTCGGTTTCCGGGGTGCCAATTATGCCACGGTTTCCGCCTGCGCTTCCTCAGCCCATGCCATTGCCGATGCCTACCGTATCGTGCAGCGGGGAGAGGCGGACGTCATGATCGCCGGCGGTGCCGAGGCGACCATTACCCCAACCTCTATGGCGGGATTCTGCCAGGCGCGGGCGATGTCCACGCGCAACGACGAGCCGGAGAAAGCGTCACGGCCTTTTGACAAAGGAAGAGACGGCTTTGTCATGGGTGAGGGCTCGGCTATCATCATCCTGGAATCGCATGAGCATGCGGTGAAACGAGGATCCCATATTTTTGGCGAGATTCTGGGCGCGGGCATGACGGCTGATGCGTACCACATGACAGCACCGCACCCGGAAGGGCATGGGGCAAGGCGCGCCATGCAGGCGGCACTCGTCGATGCCGGCCTGAAAGCGGATCAGATTGACTATATCAATACACACGGCACGGCAACCGACCTTGGCGATATCGCCGAGACCAAGGCGATCAAGGCGGTGCTCGGTGAGCATGCCTACAAGATACCGTGCAATTCCACCAAGTCGCTCACCGGCCATCTGCTGGGCGCGGCAGGGGCGATGGAGTTCATCACCGTGTTGAAGTCGATCGAACACGAGTTGGTACATCCGACCATCAATCTCGACGAGCCGGATCCGGAGTGCGATCTGGACTACGTGCCGCATGTCAAGCGGACTTGGCCGGTGACCTACGCAATGTCCAACTCTTTTGGTTTCGGGGGCCATAACGTCACGCTTCTGGCGGGCAAGGTCAACGGACGAATGTAAGCCACCGGATGAAACTCTGGCAGACTCTCAAAGAACTGTGGGGAGAGTTACACGACGCCGATACTGCGCGCCTGGAGGACCTTCAGGAGATCATTGGGTATCATTTCCGGGATGTGCGTACGCTACAGCTTGGTCTGACACATCGTTCATATTCACGTTCCAACGGCCAGATAATTCCTTCGAATGAACGGCTGGAATTCCTCGGCGATTCTGTACTGGGCCTCGTGATCGCGGCACGGCTTTACGACGATTACCCCGACGAAGGAGAAGGGAACCTCACCAAGACCAAAGCGCTCCTGGTCAACGAGACCACTCTGGCCGGGATTGGCCGGAAGCTGAGGATCAACGTCTATATTCGCCTTTCACCGGAAGAGGAGCGGGCGGGCGGGCGGGAGCGCCCATCCATTATCTCCGATGCGTTCGAATCGATCATCGGGGCCGTCTTTCTTGACGGCGGCCTGGAGCCGGCGCGCGATGTAGTGCTTCGGCTTATCTACACCCACAAGGATCACGTGGTGGCTGATTCCTCGCAACGGAACTACAAGGGGGAGCTGCTGGAGTTGATTCAATCCCGGGGGAATGGTGCGCCGCGCTACGACGTGGTCTCGGAGGTCGGGCCGGACCATGACAAGGTGTTCCATGTGGTGGTGACTATCGGTGGCGAAGAAGCAGGCAAAGGGAGCGGCTCGTCAAAAAAAGAAGCGGAGCAGCGCGCCGCCTGCCAGGCGCTGGAATATCTCGAAGGACGCCCATCCTGATCGCAGGGGCAATAGCCGCAAACTCTCCACATACTCACAGCATTACACATATCATCAGGCATTTCCCGTCGCTCCCTCTGACTTGACTTTGTGGGTACGGTTGGTCATATTAGCTGCCATTAAACGAGTACCGAACTGTCGCTGGAGCGCGCCATGAACATAGTCGTCTTGATAAAGCAGGTGCCGGAGATTGCACTTATCAAAGTTGATGAAGCGGCCAATCAGGTAGTGTTGCCGGCCGGGCCTGGGATTGTCAATCCATTTGATGAATATGCGGTCGAAGAGGGGCTTCGACTGAAAGAGAAGCATGGCGGCACCTGTGTTGTCATGTCGGTCGGGACGGAGCGGACCGAATCGGCGCTGCGCGATTGTCTCGCGCTCGGTGTCGACGACGCCTATCTGCTTTCCGACGAGCTTTTCGCTGGTTCCGACCCACAAGGTATCGGCCGAATCCTGGCGGCCGGGCTGAAAAAACTGGGGACATTCGACCTGATACTGGCCGGCAAACAGGCGATCGATTCCGATTCCGCCCAGGTGCCGGCAGCCGTGGCGGCACATCTGGATATCCCGCAGTCGCTGTTTGTGAAGAAATTCGAATCGGTCGCGTCCGATAAAGTGACGGTGTTTCGCACGACCGAAGACGGGTACGATGTTGTGGAGGTCATGCTTCCCGCCGTGGTCTCGGTGGTGAAAGAGATAAACGAGCCCAGGCTGCCATCGTTGAAAGGCAAAATGGCCGCCAAGAAGAAGACCATCATCAAGTGGTCGGCCTCGGAACTCGGGTTGAACGGCGAAGGTATCGGCGTCAATTCCGGCACGAAGACACTGAAAGTCTCTCCCCCGCCGCCACGGACCAAAGGAGAGATGATAACCGGCGGGTCGCCCGAAGAGATCGCCGAAAACCTGTTCAAGAAACTTCGAGAGAATCAGATCATCTGAGCACAGAGGCCGCCCCCAGGCGGCCTTTCTCATAGCTGTCGCTCGATGCGCATATACAGGTTGGACAGTACCGCAGAAATAGTCGCCGGTGACGGCACGCGTTTGCGTGAACTGCTACATCCGGGGCGCAGGTACCCGTTCTCCGGCCGATATTCGCTGGCACATGCGGTACTCCCAAGCGGCCAACGATCACGGAAGCACCGGTTGACCGGTGACGAAGTCTATGTAATTCTCCAGGGTGAGGGGATTCTGCATGTCGATAATGAGTCGTCGCCGGTGTCACCGATGGACGTGATTGAGATTCCGCCGGGCTCCATCCAATGGCTTGAGAACACGGGTGCATGTGAGTTGGCCTTTCTCTGTATTGTCGATCCAGCGTGGCAGGTACACGACGAAAAGATCCTGGAATAGTTGTCCGGCGTTTTCACCAGATACCCCCTGACCGACACGTATTTCAACTTTGACACGCCAATTTGTGTGTTTCTATATTCCGACATGGTGAGACGGGCACGATTCTCCGGACGATATTCCACTGCCCATATCATGGGACTCCTCTTTGGCATCAACTTGCTGGTGGCTGCCGCTTATGCCGCCGATCCGGTCCGCTTTGCGCTCACCGACCTTCGGGTCATGTATCTGTTCGAGCAGCCGGAGGATATTGACTGGGGAACAATCTATTACCTCAACGATCAACACGGTTGTGAAGTGGATCTGGTGTCGTTGCGGCCAAGTGCGACTTTCATGCACCAGACCACTGAGCTCGCAGGTTCCAAGCTGGCTCTGAGACAATGCGTGGTGGGGGACACAACTGCTGTCGGCTATGACTCTCTTTTGCTCAAGCTCTATGGTGACCGCCCGCCGAACATCGTGGTATTTGGTGACGTCGGGGCCGGACCGCTGTACCGGGGGCTTAGGATAGCGGTACTGGGACGAGCGCTGGACACCACTGCCCTGTTCGGCATTTCAAAAGTGTATCAACTTGGGCCTGCCGATCAGGACACCATCGACAGCCGGTCGTCGGTGCTTCTGAATCCGCGTGAAAAATATGAGCTGTATCGCCAGCGGATACAGGATGAGGTCCCGCGCCTGCTTCCCCGGTTGGCGCCCCAATGGTATTCCCCACCCAGCCTCATCAGGTACTCTTTGGTGTACCGTTCTCCATTGCTGGTCGGCGCCGATGCAGACTTTGTCTCCGGGCTGCCGACCTGGCAATTGCCCACTGTCCTGGAAGCTTGCCTGCCCGACGGGGCCGTTAAAGAAGCGTATCTCAGGCGGTCGCGGACGGTTATCTCATATCTCGTGTCGGCCCGGAACGGAGTCGAGCAGCTTCGAATGAGCGCGCTTGTCGGTGCCTATGAAGAAGCCGCGGCATTATCACATCAGGTCCATGCCAACCGCGCCTTGATGGAACGGCCGGGACTGGGGTCGTATATCAATGACTTGATGTCCGGCGTCACCAATGCGCTCCTGCGGGAACTTGGAATACGATGGAACGGGAAGATTATCGTGCGCGATTCACCTGACGGCCCCAAGCTCAAGTTTGTGGCGTCACTCTCAGCCGAGGGGGGGGCGTCGGTGCAACTGGCCTCTGTTCGCTTTCTTCCCTACTGGGATTCTGCCGACGTGATTCTCGATTCGGTGCAGCACGCTGTCAGCGCCCACCAGACATTCGTCCAGGAGTATCTCGTGGATGTGGCAAAGGCTCGCCTGGAGGCAGAGCAGCCGGAGTCGCTGTTGTTCATTGCCGATGTAACAACCGGAAATCTCACGTTTCCATTCCAAACGGCCATGCCGATCTGGGAGGCGCCCGACGTTTCGGTAAGGTTTCAACCGAGTTTCTATTTCATTCCGCCTGTCGCCCAGTTGAATATCGACAAGGTGGTAGCTTCGATGCATTGGCAGGCAGTGATCTCCAAGCCTACCTACTATCGGGGCTCGATCGGCGTCAATCTGGAGACGCCCAAAGGGATGTTCGCCGGCGCGTACCAATCGCGGCTGTCGCTTGAAAAGGGGCGCACGCGACATTCGTTTAGCATTCCCTTTTCGGTATCGAACCTGTTTGAACTCGGCGTGCAAGAGGCCACGGTTTCACTGTCGCTGAATGGGCGTATGGTGACCGCAGACACCGGGCGTATACGGATTGCTGCATGCCAGATTGATGATACGATCAAGATCGCGTTCCTGCCGGACAGCACCGGACTTCTCGAGGATGTACTCCGTATGACCGGTGCGGGGTTCCAACCCTTGACCGACCGTTCTCTCACCACCTCCGATCTGAGCGCCTATAATGTGATAGTCATCGGCTCCGGTTCCTTTCGGGAGTTCCCATCGCTTCGGGCGGCCCGTGGCGGATTCGAGGATTTCGTCCGCGCCGGTGGTTCGTTGATCATTCTTGGCCAGCCGCCTGACTGGCCGCAGGGTATTCTTCCGCTTGAGCTGACGCCGGGAACCGAGGAACTCTCCTCCACGGACATTTTCAACCAACAGCCAACTTCAGAACTCCTGAGGGCACCATACCAGATCTCTGATCAAGGTTTGCTGGAGCCGTTGTCACAGAAGGCGATTGTAGCGTCAGCGGTGGTCAGTCCGGGAGACAAACTGTACGTATCACCATCGGGCGCGGCAATCCTGTCGGTGACGCGACTCGGTAACGGCAGCATAGTCTATTGCGGCTATCCCTTGCTCGACATGATCGCCGAGTTGAACATCGATGCGATTCACCTTTTCGCCAATCTGCTGAACTATTAGCTTCCCCAAGTGTTACAACATCTCACTGATTAGTGGCTGACGACTGTACATGGCTGACCGCACGCAACCACATACGTCCGCAGGACGATTTGCCGTTATTTTCAAGTATCTGCGTAACTACAAGGGGTACTTGATATTCGGCGGGATCGCGGTGATCCTGGCCAACGGCCTGCAACTTATCAACCCCTATTTGACTAAACTCGTCTTTGACCGGCTGGAACAGAAGGCTCCTGCCGGCGAGATTGTGAAGTTCGCTGTGGCTATCGTGCTGCTGGCGCTGTTTGCCGGAGTTTTCCGGTTCTTCATGCGGAGGACGATCATTTGGATGTCCCGCTGGCTGGAATACAATCTGAGGGGGGAACTGTTCGATCATCTGCTCAAGCTGTCGCCATCATTTTATGATCGAACCCGCACCGGCGATATCATGGCGCGCGCCACCAACGATCTCGAAGCGGTTCGCATGATGATCGGCCCGGGTGTGATGCAGATCGCCAACACGATTGTGACCGTGACCGTGGCCTTGTCGTTTATGATCTATCTGTCCCCCAAACTCACGCTGTATGCGATGGTGCCCGCACTCGTGGTGCCGTTTCTGGTGAACCGGTTGGGGAATCTCGTGCATAAGAAGTTCGTTAAGATACAGGAGCATTTCTCCACCCTCACGGCGGTGGCTCAGGAGAACCTGGCCGGTGTGCGGGTAGTGAAAGCGTACCGCCAGGAACCCCAGGAGATCGAGCATTTCGCGGGGATCTCTTCCCAATACGTTCGCCTCAATCTCGATATGGCACGGGTGTACGGCGTATTGTTCCCCCTGATTATCTTCATAGCCTCCCTGCTCAACTTGAGCGTGCTCTATTTCGGCGGACTTGAAGTTATGGGCGGGAAGATACCGTTGGGCACGATGGTGGCATTCTTCGCTTATCTCACGATGCTCTTCTGGCCTATGATGGCCGGCGGCTGGGTGGTGTCACTCTACCAGCAAGGGACAGCATCGCTGGATCGGATCAACACGATTCTGTACACGCCACCGGATATTGCCGATGATGACCGCGCCAGTTACGAACAACCGATGAAAGGGAAGATCGAGTTTCGCAATCTCCGGTTCGGCTACAACGGTCAACGTGTGCTTGATGGTATAACGCTGACAATCGAGCCAGGGCAAACACTCGGTATCGTGGGGCCGATCGGTTCGGGCAAGACGACGCTGATCGCGCTCCTGACCCGTCTCTATCCGGTCGAACGTGGGGAGCTGTTTATCGACGGGGTCGATGTCAACGACTGGAAACTGAACGCTCTGCGGCGGCAGGTCGGCTGCGCCACGCAGGAGCCGTTCCTCTTCTCGGAATCTATTGCCGACAACGTTCGGTTCGGACGAGTGGAAGCGAACCTGAGTCGCGTGTCGGCCACCGGTGAAACTGCCGCGCTGAGCAAGGATATCGCGTTATTCACCGATTCGTACGAGACGATTGTCGGCGAGCGGGGCATCACGCTCTCCGGCGGACAGAAGCAACGGACCGCGATCGCCCGTGCGCTGCTGATTGAGCCGGCAATCGTCATCCTCGACGACGCCACGTCGGCTGTGGATACCGAAACCGAAGACGAGATCAACGAGCGGATGAAAGCGGCACTGGAGCATCGCACGACGCTGATCATTTCGCACCGGATGAGCTCGGTCAAGGAAGCGGACATTATCATCTATCTGGACAACGGGCGAATAGTCGAGCAGGGGGATCACGATTCGTTGATGCGCGTGGACGGCTACTATGCCGACCTGTATCGGGCACAATTGCTGGCGAAAGAGCTGGAGAAGCTGCAGTGACGGCCAAAGGGTACCACGAGGAAGAGGCGCTCGGCAAGGCATACGATGCCCGACTGATGAGACGGCTGCTGTCCTATCTGAAGCCGTATCGAAAGTGGGTCGCGGCGGCGGTGACGCTGCTGCTGGTCGGTTCCGCAGCGCAGATCGGCTTGACCATTCTGACGCAATCCGCAATCGACAACTATATCACGACACAAGATGTCCATGGGTTCGGACTGATGATACTGGTCTACTTCGGCGTCATGCTGCTCGCGCTTTTCGCCACCTATGCGGAAACGTATATCACCATGTGGCTGGGACAACGGGTACAGTACGATATCCGCATGCAGGTATTCGGCCATCTTCAGCGTTTGCATCTGGGATTTTATGATAAAAACCCGGTGGGGCGGCTGCTGACGCGGGTCACCAACGATGTCAACGTGCTGAATGAGATGTTTTCGTCCGGTGTGGTGACGATCATCGGCGACCTGTTCATGCTGTTCCTGATCATAGGCGCCCTGCTGCATTACAATTGGCATCTGGCGTTGATCACGTTCATGGTGCTTCCGCTCCTGGTGATCGCCACCACCATTTTCCGCTACAAGGTGCGGAATGTGTACCGGGTTGTGCGCCTCACGTTGGCCCGGCTCAATGCCTTCATGCAGGAGCATGTCACCGGTATCAGGATCGTCCAGCTGTTCGTTCAGGAGAAGCGGATATATGACAAATTCGACCGGATCAATACCGACCTGCGCAGTGCCCACTTCCGGTCCGTGCTTTACTATGCCGTGTTTTTCCCGACGGTCGAGTTGATCGGCGCACTCTCGGTTGGTCTGCTGTTGTATTACGGAGGACTGCGCATCAACGAGGGGACGCTCACGTTCGGTGCGCTGGTGGCGTTCATCCAACTCGTGCAGCGGTTCTATCGGCCGATAGCCGACCTGGCGGAAAAGTACAATATCCTCCAATCGGCGATGGCGTCATCGGAGCGAATATTCGGCCTCCTCGACACGCCACCGGCGATCATCGATATGCCCGTCACTAAGAAGGTGGAGCGGTATTCAGGAAGGATCGAACTGGATCAAGTCTGGTTTGCCTATAACGATGAAAACTGGGTGCTCCAGGACGTATCATTTACGGTGGAGCCGAAAGAAAAAGTGGCCATTGTGGGGGCGACCGGAGCAGGGAAAAGCTCGCTTATATCGCTATTGTTCCGGTTCTACGATTATCAAAAGGGGAGTATCCGGATCGACGGAGCCGAATTAAAGGAGTTATCGGTCGAAGAAGCCCGCCGTCACCTGGGATTGGTGTTGCAGGATGTTTATCTCTTCAGTGGGGACCTTGCCTCCAACGTGCGGCTTCGCAATACCGAGATCTCCGACGACCAGGTTCACAAGGCGTTGGATCGGGTCGGCTATACCCGGTTCCTGAACGGCAACGGCGACGGCATTCACGCCGAGATTCGGGAGAGGGGCGCCACGCTGTCGACAGGACAGAAGCAGTTGTTGTCGTTTGCCCGGGCGCTGGCGTTCGATCCGGAAATCCTGATACTCGATGAGGCCACCAGTTCAGTTGACACGGAGACGGAGCAGCTGATCCAAAAGGCGCTCGAGGAGTTGCTCAAAGACCGAACGTCGATCGTGATCGCGCACCGGCTTTCGACTATCGAGAAAGCGGATAAAATCGTGGTGCTGCACCACGGCAGGGTGCGGGAGATCGGTCGCCACGAAGAACTCTTGCGCCGGCAGGGAATCTACTACAAACTGTACCAGATGCAGTACAAGAAACAGGATATCGCCACTGGAGCCGAGGCGCGGGCGGCGGGATGACATCGATAGTATCTTCGGCTGAACAGAAGAAGCTTATGGCATTCGCATCGGGCCTGGCGCTTGGAGCAGGCACCATTCTGCGAAGCGGTTTCCACAAACGCCTGGCGGTCACCTACAAAGGACGGATCAATCCTGTGACCGATCTTGACCTCAAGTCCGAGCGACATATCGTGAATGCCATTCGCAGGCGATATCCGGATCACGACATTCTGGCCGAAGAAGGGAGCAGAGGCGGTGACCGGTCGGAGTTCCGGTGGATTATCGACCCGCTCGACGGAACGGTCAATTACGCACATGGTTTCCCGGTGTATTGTGTGTCGATCGGGCTCGAGTACCGTGGCAAGGTGCTCCTCGGTGTTGTCTACGACCCCGAGCGTAATGAACTGTTCCATGCCATCGCGAAACGTGGTGCCTTCATGGACCGGGACCGTATCTATGTATCGTCTGAAAGACGTCTGGAGCGGGCGCTCTTGGCCACCGGGTTCGCCTACGATATCGCCACTGCCCGCAAGAACAACCTGGGTTTGTTTGCCCGCATGGCCAAGCGAGCACAGGGGGTCCGAAGGCCCGGCTCGGCCGCGATCGATATCTGCTGGCTGGCGTCGGGGCGAGTCGACGGTTTCTGGGAGTTGAAACTCCACCCCTGGGACACGGCGGCGGCGGTACTGGTGCTTATCGAGGCGGGTGGGCGAGCGACACGAATAAACGGCTCGGAGTATTCTATATTTGACCCGGATATGCTGGCTTCCAACGGCCATTTGCACCGGGTGATGTCGCACGTGTTGAATGGACGATAGCGGTTTGATGACGATATACATGACTGTACGGATCGGCAGAGCAAAGCTGGGCACATGGGTACACCTGAATTAGTCAAATCGACCTCTGGCATTCGAGGGGTGGTCGGAAACGGGCTTGACCCGGTGATGATTACTGCCTACGGTGCCGCGTTTGGGACTTTCTTAAAAAAGGGACCGCTGGTCATCGGCCGAGACAGCCGACCATCGGGTGAGATGGTGTCGCAGGCGGTAATTGCCGGTCTGGTGGCAACCGGCATCAATGTTATCGATATCGGCATTGTCCCGACGCCGACCGTCGAGATCGCTATAACGAAGCTAAAGGCGAGGGGTGGGATCTGTGTAACCGCCTCCCACAACCCGTCGCAGTGGAACGCGCTTAAATTCTTCAACGCACGCGGCGAATTTATCACCCCGGAGGAATATGCCCGCCTTGACGCCATATTCAATGCCGGTCAGTTTGCCTATCAGCCGTACCAGAAGCTCGGAATCGTCACACGGCAGACCGGCTGGGTCGACAAACACGTGGCTGGTGTGCTTGCAATCAGACCGATCGATAAGACTGCGATCAGGAAGCGCCGTTTCAAAGTGGTGGTCGATGCCATCAACGGCGCCGGCTCGGTGGCGCTGCCGTCGCTCCTGGAAAAACTGGGAGCGCGAGTTGTTCGACTGAACTGCAATGGCAACGGCGACTTCGTGCACATGCCGGAACCAACGCCGAAAAACCTGCGCCAACTCGCGCGAGCAGTCAAGCAGCACCGGGCAGATTTGGGGATGGCCTGTGACCCGGACGCCGACCGCCTGGCGCTGGTCGACGAACGCGGCCGGGCGGTGAGCGAAGAGTTGACGCTCACCATTGCCGTAAAACAGGTGCTTGGCGAGGCGAAGGGCGCGGTGGTAATCAATCTCTCCACCTCTTCAGCTACCGCCGATGTGGCCGGCGCATCGGGAGCGAATGTCCATTACTCCCGGGTGGGAGAGTCGAACGTCGTGCAAATGATGCGCGAGAAACGTGCGGTGATCGGCGGTGAGGGGAATGGGGGGGTCATATACCCGGCATTTCATGCCGGACGGGATTCCCTGGTCGCTGCGGCGTTGGTCCTGGCCTGCCTGACAAGAGAAAAGCGCACTCTGTCTTCGCTTGTGGAAACCTTTCCTTCGTATTATACTATAAAAGGCAAAGCAGCATTGTCGGTCGATTTCACCCAGCGATTGCAGCAATTCGAACAAACTGCCGGACAACTTATGGGGACAACGACGGTAGACCGACGGGACGGCCTTCGCTTCGACTTTTCAGAGGGCTGGCTTCAACTCAGGTCATCGAATACCGAGCCGATCTTTCGGCTCATCGTGGAGACCAGACAAAAGCAGTTGACCGAGACGCTCTACAATCAGGTAATGAGTCATTTTGCATAGATACGAGGTCATACCATGTGTGGAATTGTCGGATATGTAGGGTACCGCAAAGCGCTGCCGATTCTCATGAACGGCCTCAAGCGGTTGGAATACCGTGGCTATGACTCGGCGGGTCTGGCGCTTCTCACCGACAATGGTCTGTGGATCTCCAAGTCTGTCGGCAAGATCAAGATGCTCGAGGAGCAGATCGGGAATCGCGATATCACCAGCACGCGCGGTATTGCTCACACTCGTTGGGCGACTCATGGCGAACCGAATGAGTTGAACGCCCATCCCCACACCGACAACTACGGCGAGATCGCCCTTGTTCACAACGGGATCATCGAGAATTTCCGCACCCTCAAGGAGTTCCTTATCCGCAAGGGAGTAGTGGTGCGCACCGAGACCGACACCGAGATCATGGTGCACCTCATCCGCCACAACTACCGAGGCGACCTGACGGAGGCCGTTCGCGAGGCGCTCCTTCAGGTGGAGGGGACCTACGGCATCGCGGTCATTTCGATGTTGCATCCGGACACGATCGTAGCGGCCCGCAAGGGCTCGCCACTGGTCATCGGTCACGGCGAGAACGAGAACTTCGTAGCATCCGATGTCTCCGCCATGCTCGAGCACACCAACCGTGTAGTGTATCTGCAAGACGGCGAAATCGCGACTATCACCCCCACCGACTATTCGATTACCACGATTCAGAACGTGAAAATCACTCCTAGTATCGAGGAGATCACCTGGACACTCGACATGATCGAGAAGGAAGGGTACGACCACTTCATGCTCAAGGAGATCCACGAGCAGTCAAGCACGATCCGCAATGCCATTCGCGGACGACTGAACTTCGATGACGGTATCGCCCGACTGAACGGACTCAACCTCCAGTACGATGAACTGCGAAATATCAAGCGGATAGTCATCACGGCCTGTGGCACTTCGTGGCATTCGGGCCTGATCGGAGAGTACCTGATCGAAGAACTGGCGCGACTCCCCGTCGAGGTCGAGTACGCGTCGGAGTTCCGCTACCGCTCGCCGATCCTCGAAGAAGGCACAGTTTTCTTTGCTATCAGCCAGTCCGGCGAAACGGCGGACACTCTGGCGGCGCTTCGCGAAGCAAAGAATCACGGCACCACCTGCCTTGGCGTGGTCAACGTGGTCGGGTCTTCGATCGCCCGTGAGTCCGACGGCGGCGTCTATATCCACGCCGGTCCGGAGATCGGAGTGGCTTCGACCAAAGCGTTTACGTCACAGGTGATGGTGCTCACGCTGATCGGGCTGCTGCTGGGACGGATGCGCTCGGTATCGGTCCAGCAAGGCCGTGAGTTAACCGAGTGGATACAGAAGATCCCGTCACAGGTCGAGCAGATCCTCCGGAACAGTGACCCTGTACAGAGAATCGCCGAGCAGTACGCCCGCGTGAACAACTTCCTGTATCTCGGGCGCGGTATCAATTTCCCGGTAGCGCTCGAAGGGGCGTTAAAGCTCAAGGAGATCTCGTACATCCACGCTGAGGGATACCCGGCTGCCGAGATGAAGCATGGGCCGATCGCGCTGATCGACGAGAATATGCCGGTGGTGGTGATTGCACTGAAAGACCCAGTATATGACAAGGTGATGTCCAACATTGCCGAAGTCCGGGCCCGCAAAGGGCAGGTGATTGCAATTGCCACGGAGGGAGATACTGAGATTGCCGAGCGGGTCAATCACGTCATTTATATTCCGCACACGCACCACCTGTTGACGCCGTTGTTGTCGGTAATTCCGCTGCAGTTGCTGGCATACTATGTCGCGCTGCACCGCGGCTGTCCCGTGGACCAGCCGAGAAATCTGGCGAAGTCGGTGACGGTGGAGTAACAGCTTAGCAGCAGCTTACCAAATCAAGTCTCCTCGACGGCCCGCCGACAATAAGGGTATCGAAGGAGACTTTTCCATGTTTGATACCTTAGAGACACCGGCGAGTACCTCATTCATCAATTTCGAGGCGCAGCAAATCATTACACCCAACCTGAGTCATGGCGAGCGGCTGATCTGGGCAGGACAGCCCAGACAAGGATTTTTCCTCCAGGCCGCGGACATATTCATGATCCCGTTCAGCCTGGCCTGGGGCGGGTTTGCCATCTTCTGGACCCTCACGGCGTATTTCAGCGGTGCTCCCTGGTTTTTTGTGCTCTGGGGCACGCCGTTCGTAGCTGTCGGGCTCTGGCTGATGGTGGGGCGCTTCTTCACCGACTCCCGCTCGCGGGCAAAGACCTATTACGCGGTGACGGACAAGCGAGTACTCTTTGTGAAGGCGGGTAAGAATCAACAGACTACAAGCGTCGATCTGAAATCGGTAGGCGACATTACATTTGTTCAGTACGGAAGTGGGCGTGGCTCCATTCTGTTCGGCGTCAGCTTTCCCTATCCGCAGGCTGCCAAGATCTACGCCGCCTCCGCGCGCCAGGGAAAGAACATCCCGATGTTCAATCAGGTCGACCGGGCCAAAGAGGTGTACGACCAGATCATGCGGGCGAAAGATTCGAGCAAAGAGTAGGGTCGATGGTCAAAAATAGCGGCGCAGGGACTCGAACCCCGGACACGTGGATTATGATTCCACTGCTCTAACCAACTGAGCTACGCCGCCATCATCGAGTGTTTAGCAGGCCCAATTTATCGGAATCGAGGTCGCTGTCAAGGAATTAGCCGTGTAGAGGCTCTGGTCGTCCAGCCACGACCCAAGGCACAAAAATAGAGCCGCCGGGCAGTCCATTGCCCGGCGGCCTGAAATCAAAAGGAGTTCCTCCTCACTAGGAACTCCTTCATCCCCACCTCTTAAATACCCTTCACCGCCATACTGCGTATATTTAAGAGTAACTGACTTCAGCCAATGGTATATCAATCGGTGTGCCAAAAGCGAACAGATGCGTATCAAACAGCTTAATCTCTTGTCATACAACGCAATATGCCGTCCAAGCCGACTCGCCAGATGCGTCTGGTATACGCAATCGCGCAACTCGTGCGGATAGACATCACACAGCATCCCGGCGACCGGCAGCTATTAGTCTCAACGACAGCTACTTAATGATTCGCACAATCTGCGCGCAACAGCTAAGATGCAAGCAGATTTGAGCCGAAAGGGCAGTTCCTGCGCGAAGAGTCTTCGGCTTATATTGCGAATGTCCGTCGATATCGGTCCACTTTGCCGATGAAATAGGACGCCGGCAGCGTTATATTGGAATATGTCAAGTCATGGTTCACACAGCGCCCACACCGGAGGCAGGCTTACCGGGACTATTCTTCTGAATATTGCCATAACGGTGGCGGAGTTCCTCGGGGGTATCTTCTCTGGCTACCTGGCACTGCTGGCCGATGCTGTCCACAACCTCTCGGATGTAGCCGCATTGATACTGGCTTGGTTGGGGGCCCGCGGGGCGGAGATGCCAGCGACCAAACGCTCGACCTTCGGCTTGAAGCGACTTGAAGTAATGACGGCGCTGGTTTCGGCGGTGGCATTAGTGGTGATTTCCGTGTTCATCTTCCAGGAGGCTTACGATCGTCTGGTCAACCCTCAACCGCTCATACGTCCCTGGTTGTTTCTGACCATCGCCGTGATCGGGTTGATCGGCAATGCGTTGTCGGTTTGGTTGCTGTATTCGGAAAAGAGCCGCTCGTTGAACATGAAAACCGCTTTCCTCCATATGATCTACGACACCCTTTCCTCAGTGGCGGTTATAGTCGGTGGGATAGTTATCCTGTGGACCGGGTGGACACCCCTTGACGCCATACTCTCCGCTATCATCGGGGTGATGATCCTGTGGTCCTCGTATCAGGTGATCCGGGAAGCCGTGCTCATTTTGCTGGAATCAGTGCCCGAAGGGGTGGATTTCGACCGTGTGCACGCCGCCATAGCCGGGATTCCTCCCGTGCGTGATGTCCACGACCTGCATATCTGGTCATTGTCATCGAAAGAATTTGCATTGTCCTGTCACATCTGTGTTGATGATTCCGACTACCAGCGGGGACCGGAGCTGATAGAACGGATCAATCGACTCCTGAGCGAGCAGTTTGGGATCGGTCATGGCACCATCCAGGTGGAGAAGGGGAACTGCGCCCGGACCGATCTGCTCTGCCGTCACAACGACCATCCTTGAGATATTTCAGTGACTAATCGAATCGTGCAGCTTGAGGTCGAGGACCTCGCGTTCGACGGCAAAGCGGTGGCGCATCTGGACGGGAAAGTCGTTTTTCTGAAAGGGGGCCTGCCGGGCGAAACAGTGCGGGCGGAGATATTCCGTTCCAAGCCCCGATACGAGGAAGGAGTGGTTCGGGAAATACTCACCAGGTCCGCGCATCGCGTTCCGGCACCTTGCACACATTTCGACTATTGCGGGGGGTGCACCTGGCAGGACCTGGAGTACCGGCAGCAACTGGCGTTCAAGAAAAAACAGGTGAACGATTGCCTAAGGCATCTTGGCGCGCTGGAATCCGTGTCGATCGGCGATGTGGTCGGCTCGGGGGAACTATTCAATTACCGCAACAAGATGGAGTTCTCGTTTCATGTGGCGGGTGACAATGGCTTCACGCTCGGTCTGCACCGTCGCGGCCATTTCGATGACATATTCCAGCTGGAGCAATGTCATCTCCAATCGGAGGTCTCCAACCACATCGTGAGGTTCCTGCAGGACTATGTGCGTCGCACTCGGATTCCCGTCTATGATGTCAAGTTCCATCACGGGTACCTGCGGTTTGTCGTGGTCCGGCAAACCAAACGAACCGACCAGCTCATGGTAAACCTGGTCACCAACTACGGTCAGTTTTCTGAGCCCGATGAGTTGGTGGCCCAGATGCGTTCGGCGGTGCCCGAAATCACCACCATCGTTCACAACCAGAATGGCCAGCGATCAAATATCGCTACAGGCGAGATTGAACAGATACTCTTTGGCCCGGGCTATATCGAAGAGCAGATATTCGACAGCCGCTTTCGCATCCACGCCAATTCGTTTTTTCAAACCAACAGTCTGCAGGCCGAAACGCTCTACCGTGCCGCGTTTGATCTGATCGCCCCCACGCCGGAGGATCGTGTCCTTGACCTGTACTGTGGAACCGGCGCGATTGGTATACTTATAGCCCCGATGGTGAAGCAGGTGACGGGGGTCGAACTGGTTGAGGCGGCGATCATTGCGGCGCGCGAAAACGCCGCCCTGAATGATGTCGAGAACATCGAGTTTGTCCACGGCGATGTCACCGCGTTCCTTCGGAACGCCCGGGCCGATGAGTTGGCGTACAGTCTAATCATCGTCGACCCGCCTCGGGCCGGGCTGCATCCCAAAGCACTCAAGCGGCTCAAGGAACTCCCTATCCCCAGGCTATTGTACATTTCGTGCAATCCGGCCACGTTTGCCCGCGATGCCAGGGAACTGGTGGCGGCCGGCTTTGTGCTCCCGCGTGTTATTCCAGTTGATATGTTCCCTCACACGATGCATATTGAATTGGTCGGGCTGTTTCATCGGGCGTAGGCACCCGACTTCGAATGGGGGAATAAACGAACTACAACTGATCGCGCAGATCAGGAGGATTGATGTTGGCACTACGACGATGGGGCGTTATCGTCCTGTTCGCATTCGTGATAGCAGCGCCGCTCCCGGCGGCCAATAAGAAAAAAGCCCCCTCGCTAAGCGACCTCAGCCAGGAGATACTGGAAAGCCTGCAGGCGTTCTATCCGGTGACCGCCACCGAGATGGGGATTCATACACACGACAAGAATTTGGCCGACTACTCTCAGGCATCGGTCAAGACCATGATTAACCGCCTCAAACAATATGAGATGCGGCTGCGCAAATTCGAAAAGCTGAACCTGTCTGCACCCGACAAGGTCAATTACAAGCTGATCAAATCGAATGTCGATGTGGCGCTGCTGAATCTGGGCCAGATCGAATGGCACAAGAAATCACCGCAACTGTATGTCGATGATGCCGTCAATGGCCTCTACTTCCTGGTGCTGTCGCGGCATGCCTCCAATGCCGACAAGCTTGGTGCAATCCTCGCGCGAATGAGAGCGGTGCCGAACCTGTTTGCGGTTGCCCGCGCCAACCTTCGCAGCGTCCCGGGCGTGTATATCGATGTCGCCAAGGAATCACTGCAGTCCGGCATGGAATTCTACCGTGATGTCGCGACCCAGTTAAGCAAGGAGTTTCCGGGGCGCGCCGGTGAAATAAGCTCGGCTGCAAGCGACGCACGCGACGCCATGACCGAGTTCATCGCCTATCTGGCAAGCCTCCCGCCCGGTCCCGAAAAGGGATATGCTATCGGCAAGGACAACTTCTCCTATCTGTTATCGCACCAGTATTTCCTGTCATACGATGCCGATTCACTTCTCAAGCTCGGCGAGAAGCTGCTGGATGATGCCCAGAAGGCGTATCGTGATTTCGAATCCTATGTCGAACTCAATCATCAGAACGGCCAGGATTCCGTCTTTATACCCAAGTCGTTCACGCGCCAGGACATCCACGACTACTACGCCTGGGAAGTTGATCAACTGAAGACCTTCCTGACCATGAATGATATTGTGCACATTCCGCATGATATCGTCCCAGTGGACGTAGTCGAGACGCCGCCGTTTCTTCGGTCGATGATCGCCGGTATCGCGTACCAACCGGCCGGACCGTTCGACAAGGAGCAACGCGGCATTTTCTACGTCCGGCCGATCCCGGACTCGCTTGATCGTGAACAACTCGATGCGCGATACCGGTACGTTCACAGGCGGGGTTTTCGCGGGTCAGTGGTGCATGAAGCGTTCCCCGGCCACCACCTGCAAATGCAACTGGCGGCGCGGAATATCGATCCGGTCCGCAAGTGGCAGATGAACTCGATGATGCTGGAAGGGTGGGCGCTGTACTGCGAAGAGATGGTGTATCGGGCCGGGCTCTATGGGCAGGAAGACCCCACCCAATGGTTGGGGACTCTCGGAGGTATTCGGTTCCGTGCCGCCCGCATAGTGGCCGATGTCAAGCTGCATACGGGGGAATTCAGTTACGATGAGTGCGTGGAGTGGATGATCAAAACGCTGGATATCGAGACGGAGTCGAGCGAAGATTACATTCGTCGTGAAGTCAGGCGCTATACGCTCTCGCCGACAGTTCAGATGTCGTATCTGATCGGCAAACTTGAGATCCAACGGTTGAAGGATGCCACTGCTAAAAAAGAGGGTGTCAATTTCTCCGAGCGCGCTTTCTATGACAAGCTGCTTAGTGAAGGTTCGATACCGCCAACTTTGCTGTGGGAGATTATGGGGCTCACACCCGACGGAACCGTGAGCACCGTAATCCCTTAGCCCGCAGGCTCACAGTTTGGGCTTGTTGCGTGCGTCGGCCTCCTTTACAGTGATCACCCTATTCCTTTACAATCACGTAGCACGTTGGTGCGCAATGGGATAGCTTGTCAATTTCTCATGGCTATGAGCCTGCTTCCCATATTGAAATATGGGCCAATTCCAATTGGCTCATCGGCAATCGGTTAGGGCAACTCGGCCCGATTTTGCTTTTTCGGCCCATATCCGGGGCATATATTATTTTCATGGCCGAGAAGATTATCTGGGCGCCGTGGCGGTCGGCGTTCATTCTGAGCAAAAAGGAAAAGGGGTGCATCTTCTGTCGGCGATTTCGCGCCCGGGACTCCGTCAAAAATCTGATCGTCCATCGCGGCGAGTCCGCCTTCGTTATCATGAACAAATTCCCGTACAACACCGGTCACCTGCTGGTTGTCCCGGTTCGACATGTCAGCCACCTGGAGAGACTATCCGAGGAAGAGTCGTGTGAATTTTTCGAACTCACGCGGCTCTCCGTGCGAGTCATCAAGAACGTACTTCGCCCCACCTCGCTCAATATCGGTATGAACCTGGGACGAGGTTCCGGGGCGGGCGTGCCGGGACATCTGCACATGCATATCGTGCCGCGCTGGATCGGCGACACCAATTTCATGCCGGTGATCGGCAAGACCAACGTGGTCTCGGTGCCGCTTGAGCCGGTGTATGACCGGCTGCGCCAGGAGTTCGCGAGGTCATGACGCGGAAAAAGAAAGTCCCCACCAAGGCGGAGCTGCTGCAACTGCAGAAGCTGTACAAGACCGATGAGAAGATCGGCGAGCGACTGGGGGGTGTGCCTGCCTATCTGGTAGCATATTGGCGGCGCAAGAAAGCGATTCCCAAACACTCATTGCCCAAGTTCTCGGAGATCGAGGTCCGCAACCTGTGGGAACGGTATGGCGATGATGAAAAGGCGGGGCTGGAGATCGGTCTTTCCAAGGCGGCATTCTACAACTGGCGCCGCAGGTACGGCATCAAGGAGAAACCGGCATTTCTCAAGCTCGAGCAGCTTGAGTTCAATTTCCCCGGCGCCAAACTGAGCGCCCACGCCAATTCTCTCTATGGCAAGCAGACAGTCGCCCAGAAGATCTTGGCGAGAATCGCCGGAGTTGAAAAAGTTGAGCGAGGAGAGACGGTCGAGGTCGAACCGGACATGGCCGTCGTGCACAACGACATTGGCGCCGTCATGCAACTCTTTCGCAAGCTCGGGCCGGAGTTTGTCTGGAACCCATCACGGATCGTGGTTTCAGAGGACTGCGTGCCATCGCTGGAAAAGCATCGGTCGCCGGAGGCGGATCAAAAAGCCGCGCGCGAGTTTCTCAAGCGACAGCGCATCAAAAGTATCTATGATTTTCGCGAAGGGTTCTGCCACCAGGTCGTGATGGAAAAGGGGCACGTGTTGCCGGGGCAACTGGTGCTTTCAACCGACCGACTTGCCGCCGCCTATGGTGCCATGTCCAGCCTGGCAACCACGATCACGCCGGACCAAATGGCGTCAGTATGGGCTGAGTCGAAGGCTTCGATCAAAGCACCTGAAACTATCCGCATTACGATAAGCGGCCGCAAAGGGCGGGCGGTATTCGCTAAAGATATTTTTCTGTCTATTCTCCAGAAGTTGACCGCGACCGGTGCACAGGGGAAAGTGGTTGAATATGGCGGCTCAGTGATGTCGCAAATGACCATGAGCGAGCGGTTCACGTTATCATCGCTGGCGGTGGAACTTGGCGCCAGTGGAGCGGTCTGCCCGTACGATGCCGCCACGCGCCGGTATGTGACCGGACGCGCCGGCAACAACTACAAGCCGGTGATTCCCGACAAAAATGCCGAGTACTCCGAAATGTATCAGGTGGCGATCGACCAGGTGGTGCCGCAGCTCGTCTGCCCGCCCAAGAGCGATACAGTCCGTGCGGTGGCGGAACTCGACGGTACTCAAGTGCAACTAATCATTCTCGGCTCACTCACCAACGGTCGGTTCGATGATCTGCGGGTGGCGGCGGACATTCTGAAAGGGAAGCATGTCAGCCATGATTGCCGCCTGGTGATTATGCCGAGCTCCCGGACTGTCTACCTTGAGGCTTTGAAAAAGGGGCTGATACGTGTGTTCATCGAAGCCGGCGCGGTGGTAGTGAGTTCCGGCAGTTTCAGCGAAATCGCGGCCGCCGGCATGCTGACGGCGGGGGATCGGTGCATGGCGACAACCGGTTCGGATCTTATGACGCAGTTGTCATCGAAAGGGGTCGAGGTGTACTTGTGCTCTCCGGCGACTGCGGCCGCATCGGCGCTTCACGCCACCATCACCGATCCGACGAGGTTTGTGCGATGAAGTATGCGAAGAAGCTCTTACGTCGCACGCCTCCAGCTCGATCTCACTTGGATATAGATCCCAGTATTCTTCCTTACAAGCCTGATTACCCTGGGCAGCTCTCTGATTACCTCCATCAGATCAGAGAGGCAATACGGCTGAACAAACACCACGATCACCGCCGAAACCTATTTCTGAACTATCTCCGGCAAGCCTACGGCGTCGAAGCGCACGAAGTCGAGATAGAACAAAAGGTCAAGGTTGCCAATGTTCAGGGATTCATCGATGCGTTGTTCAAGTATCTGATTTTTGAATTCAAAATTGACCTGGAGCGAGAGCGACCGGCCGCCCTCCTTGAGCTTAGCAAGTACCTACAAGCACAGAAGGAGCCGGCGGAGTACTTAGCACTTGTCACGGATGGTCTGAAATTTGAGCTATTTCAGATAGATGGGGACAGTCTATCTGCCATTTCGACGTTCTCACTTGATGAATCTGACCCGCTAGCGTCCTACCGCGCGTTGGACAACTTGGTTTTTGCGTCGAAGAAGGTTACTCCCAGATCGATAGACATCACAACTCGATTTGGCTCATACAGCGCTATCTTCCGGAAAAGCCACTCTCTTCTTAAGCGACTTCTAAACAGAGTCAGGAACCATGGCACCGTAAAGGTGAAGATCGGTGAATGGAATTCGCTCCTGGCAAGGGTATATGGTGAACCGCTTGGAGATGAGGACCTTTTTCTAAAGCATACGTACCTTGCTGTGTTCTCGCGATTGCTCGTAATGAATGCGCTCTTTGGCAACAGGCGACGGACCAAGGCGGTCTATAAGGGTATTCTGGACGGTACCTTCTTTGCCAAAAACAACCTGCCGAATCTGGCTGAGCCGGACTTTTTCAGTTGGGCGCTCAAAACTGAGATTGAAGATGACTTCATTGGTTATCTCGCAAGTATTGATGCGTATTTCACGCCGTATAAGTTGGACACTATCGGTGAAGATCTCCTTAAAGAAATCTACCAGGAACTAGTGTCCTGCGTCACAAATGTCTTGACATATAATTGAGTTTGTTGTATGTTGGTGTTCATGAGAACAGCACCATCCATCGTTCTGAGCAGGAGCGAGCAGCGTACGCTCCAGGAATGGGCTCGT